>JAFULT010000119.1 GCA_017483145.1 Oscillospiraceae bacterium
ACTACCTGTGAATAGCCGCCCCCTGCTGCACCGCCTTTGATGCCGAATACCGGGCCAAGGCTTGGTTCGCGCAGTGCCAGCACTACATTTTTGCCCAGCCTTGCCAGTCCGTCTCCCAGACCGATGCTGGTTGTTGTTTTGCCTTCTCCTGCAGGTGTAGGGCTGATGGCTGTCACCAGTATCAGCTTGCCTTTTCTGTCAGGGATGTCCTTTACTTTTGCAAGGTCTATCTTTGCCTTGTAATCACCGTAAAGACTGATTTCTTTTCTGGAAAGTCCCACTTTTGCAGCCACTTCCTCGATTGGCAGCATATTGGCGCCCTGGGCGATTTCAATATCACTTTTCATAATTTTCCTCCTGTATGTTTAAGACTAAAGATGAGCCGTATACAATACGTGCCCATGAAACATATCACAAATAAAATTATAACTGATATACGCGCCAAAGTCCATTGATATTTATTTATCGGTTTAACAAAAAATATAATTATAAGTATATTGTACACAATGTATCTTTTATGATATAATTTTATAGTTAAAATAAAATTTTACAGCCGATTTTCCCACAGATATAGGGGAAAAAGGGCAAATACCATAAATTCAGGACAAAGGAGTATAAATTATGATATATCTGGACAATGCTGCAACCACTCCTGTCAACCCTCAGGTGGCACAGGTTATTTATGAAAGTATGCAGAATTCCTTTGCAAATCCATCATCCCTTTATTCACGGGGGGCACAGTCTGAAATTGAAATGAACAAAGCCCGCGGCTTTGTGGCAGGCTGCATCGGCGCAAAAGACAAGGAACTTTATTTCACATCCTGCGCCAGCGAAAGCAACAATATTGCCATCTACGGTCTTGCACTTGCAAGAAAAAACTGGGGCAAAAAAATCATCACCACAGGCTATGAACACCCTGCAGTGCGCCAGCCTTTTGCAAATCTGGCCGAAATGGGCTTTGAAACAGTTTTTATTGACCCTGACAAAAACGGCATTGTGGACGAAAATGCCATCCTTGATGCAGTGGACAGCAAAACCTGCCTTGTTTCACTTATCCATGTAAACAACGAAACAGGTGCAAAACTGGATATTGAAAAACTGGCAAACAGAATAAAAGAAAAAAATCCGCGCTGTGCAATTCATATTGATGCTGTACAGAGCTTTATGAAATTCCCACTGGATGTTAAAAAACTGAAGATTGAATCCCTTTCATTCTCTGCACACAAAATCAACGGTCCAAAGGGGATAGGCGGCCTGTATCTGAAACAGGGTACAAATATCAAACCTGTTTTTGTAGGCGGCGGCCAGGAAAGCGGTCTGCGCGCCGGCACAGAAAACATCCATTACATACAGGGTCTGGCCAAAGCCTGTGAACTGCTGAAACCAAATATTATCCGCAACCTGCAGCATTATGCACAGTTGCGTGCACAGCTGCTGGAAGGTCTGAAACAGTTTGACAATGTGGTTGTAAACAGCCCTGAAAATGCTGCACCGTACACAGTAAACTTCTCATTTGTAGGCTACCGCAGTGAAACACTGCTTCACTTCCTTGACAGCAGGGGCATCTGTGTTTCTTCCGGTTCAGCCTGTTCCAAAGGCAGCGCCAGCCACACCCTGACAGTGATGAAACTGCCTGCAGACAGAATTGACAGCTCTGTGCGTGTGTCCTTCGGTGTGCAGAACACAGAAGCAGACATCACAGCACTTATCGAAGCATTGAAAGAAGCAACAGTAAAATTACAGAAAGTGAAAAGATAATATGAAACAGCTTATTATGTGTTATCTGGGCGAAATGGCTCTCAAAGGCCTGAACAAATCCACATTTGAAGCCCAGCTGATGAAAACAATCAGAAACAGAGTGAAAAATCTGGGCCAGTTCAAAATCTACAAAGCCCAGTCCACATTCTATATTGAACCGGAAGATGAATACAGCGATGTAGACGCTGCATTTGAAAAAATCAAGAAAATCTTTGGTATTGCAGCAGTTTCCAAAGCTGTTGTAACAGAAAAAGACTTTGACAAAATTGCAGAAATTGCACCAATCTATCTGGAAGATGCACTGAAAAATGCCAGAACTTTCAAAGTTACAGCAAAACGCAGCGACAAATCTTTCCCTATGGGTTCACTGGAAATCTCCCGTGAAGTGGGTGCCGCTATCCTGCGCAAATTCCACCATCTGAAAGTGGATGTGCACAATCCACAGGTTACAGTTATGGTGGAAATCCGTGACTTCGGTGCATATATTCACGAAGCAAAACAGCCGGGGGCAGGCGGTATGCCTGTTTCCACATCCGGCAAAGGTGCACTTATGCTGTCCGGCGGTATTGACAGCCCTGTTGCAGCATATATGATGGCAAAACGCGGCATGTCCATTATGTCCGTTCATTTTGCATCCCCACCATACACATCAGACCGCGCAAGACACAAAGTAATCACCCTTGCTGAAAAGCTGACAGATTACACAGGTGATATGAACCTGTTTATCGTGCCTTTCACAGAAGTGCAGGAATACATCCGTGACAACGGTGTGCCGGAACTGTTCACTATTCTTATGCGCCGCAGCATGATGCGTATCACAGAAAGAATCAGCCGCAAATTCGGCGCATCTGCCATTATCACAGGTGAAAGCCTGGGTCAGGTTGCCAGCCAGACAATGGCCGCAATCACAGCCACAAACGCCAGCGTTGATATGCCTATATTCCGCCCTGTAATCGGTATGGACAAAACAGAAATCACAGAAATCGCAAGAAAGATTGATACATTTGAAACATCAATCCTGCCTTACGAAGACTGCTGTACAATCTTCACACCGCCTCATCCAAAGACAAAACCGTCACTGGAAGAAGTTATCGCTGCTGAAGAAGCAATGGGTCTGGAAAAACTGTTCCGGCTGGAAGCACAGGCAGCCCTTGAAGCAGAAAAACTGCGTATCAATGTACAGTAATCTGTCAGCAGGGGCGATTCACGAATCGCCCGGACATTCTGTGGAATAACCACAAATTACAGTATTGTCATTCCGAGTGAAACGAGGAATCTTTGAACCGGAACTGTATAAAAATTAATGCTCTGCATAAAACCATAGAGCAAAGATTCTTCACTCATTTCATTCGTTCAGAATGACATTTTATGAATTGCATAGGGATGGCCTCCCGGACATCCCGCAAAAGATATATGAATCAAACTACCCCATCAAGAGAGGTGAAAAGATTGAAAGCAGAAATAATCTGTGTCGGCACAGAACTGTTGCTTGGCGATATAGTAAACACCAATGCCCAGTTCATTTCCCAGCAGCTTTCATCACTTGGTATCTCTGTATACAACCAGCAGGTTGTAGGCGACAATCCTGACCGCCTGCGCCGGGCTGCACAGCTGGCCAAGGACCGCAGCGATATAGTAATCTATTCCGGCGGCCTTGGTCCTACAGACGATGACCTTACAAAGCAGACTGTGGCATCAGTTTATAACGACACATTGGAATTCAATCAGAAAATCTGTGACGATATACGGGATTATTTTACCCGTATCGGCCGCACAATGACAGAAAACAACAAAAAGCAGGCCTTTGTGCCTGTAAAAGGCCGCTGGCTGGAAAACAATTACGGCACAGCACCGGGCATACTTTTTGTTGACGGCGAAAAAATGGCAGTTCTTATGCCGGGTGTGCCCCGCGAGATGAAGCCGATGATGGAAAACCAGGTTATGCCGCTTCTGTCAAAACTGGTGCGCGGTGCAATAGTGTCCCGCTATGTCCATGTTATCGGCATAGGGGAAAGTGCCCTTGAAGAAAAGCTGAAAATTCTTCTGGACAATGCCAATCCTACAGTTGCCCTTTATGCAAAAGAGGGCGAAGTTACCGTGCGCCTTACCGCACAGGCTGAAGACAAAGCCGCGGCAAATGAAATGCTGGATAAAATGTATGAAAAAGTGGACAGTATTGTCCACAACAACATTTACGGCGTGGATGTGGAAAACATCGAAACTGTGCTGGTAAACAAGCTGATTGAAGACAAAAAGACAGTTGCCACAGCAGAAAGCTGTACAGGCGGCGGTCTGTCTGCCCGCATCACCAGCGTACCGGGTGCGTCCGGTGTGTTTTCACTTGGTGTGTGCACCTACTCTGATGAACAGAAACACAGGGTTCTTGGTGTAAACCGGGAAGACCTTGATATATACACAGCTGTTTCTTCCCCTGTGGTTACACAGATGGCCCAGGGCATACGCGAAAAAAGCGGTGCCGATTATGCCGTGGCCACCACAGGCTATGCAGGTCCTGGCGGCGGCACACCACAGGAACCTGTGGGCACGGTATATATTGCAGTTGCCACAGCGGAAAAAACATTTGTAAAAAAATGCAGTTTTGCAGGGGAAAGAGCCAGAATCACACATCTGGCCTGCCAGAATGCCCTTGACCTTCTGCGCTGTGTAATGTATGACCTTCCTTGTGAAGGTGTGCGCATTATCGACGCAGATGAAACAGAAGAAACCCCGGTGGCAGTACCTGTAAAGAAAAAAGGTGGCTGTCTTAAGGTTGTACTGACACTTGTACTGCTGTTGCTGGTGTCAGCCGGTCTTGCAATGGGTTATCTCCAGTATAAATATGACGGTGCGCTCTCACTGCCGTCTGTTGATTTCAAGGCAATCACACAGACAGTTGTGGAAACTGTCACAGATGCAATAGACACTTTGTTGAAAAGAGAACCTGCCAGCGTTGGCGCTATTATAAGCGAAAGACGGACACAGGATTTTTTTTCACAGGGTTTTGAGAAGGATACTTTAAAAATGGTAGCCGGTCTTCGCTCTCAGAACCATAATGTGGAAGGCTGGCTCACTTTCAGATATGCTGCAAAGGAATACCCTGTTTACAACAGCCGGGAAAATGCGGCAGAGGACTTTTCCGTATACTGTCTGCCGGATGGCAGTATATCTGAATACAGATACATCTCCGGTTTCACACAGGACAATTTCTTTGACCTTACAGATCTTGAAACTGTCCGCCGGAACAATTCGTTTACCCTTTTTGACGGGGACAGTTACACAGATTATCAGATTTTTGCTGTAAGCACTTTTTCACGGCAGGATCTGGAAAATCTGGCAGGTATGCAGAACAAGCAGGAATATATTGTGGAAATACGCGCCCGCAGTCTTTATGACGTGGATGTTGCTGTAAAGGAAACCGACCATATGTGTGCTCTTGTGCAGACAGTGGGGGAAGGTAAATATATACTTGCCTTTGCAGTTGCAGGCCAGCGCGGAGTGTATCCTTCTGTGGATACAAAAGCAATGACACTGTATTCTGACTGGTATATGGCAGAAAACAATCTTACAGATGAAATGGCCATAGATGCCATACTCTATGCACAGGAAGTTTTTGACCGCGACAACTGGCACAGCCTTTCACTGGAAGAAATGCTGGCCACATCATCAATTTCAGCTGTGTCTGTACCGGACTGGATGCTGAACGGCTCTTCATCTTCAAAGGTGACCTCTTCCTCCGGCGCAAAATCCAGTTCAAAAACAAGTTCACAAATCAGCTGGGCAGCATCTTCATCAAGACCTGCCGGCTCACAGGCTTCATCACGTCCTGTATCATCTGCGGTGTCGTCATCGGTATCATCTGCAGTTTCATCTGCACCGTCATCAGCTGTGTCTTCACAGCAGTCATCACAGGTGCAGTCATCTTCACAGGTGACAGAACCGACTCTAACTCCTGCACCAACCCCAACCCCTACACCTGAAATCACAGAAGAAATCCTTACTGTTACAATGAACGGCCAGGTGGTATCCGGCCCGGCTTCACAGATACTCAGCCAGATAGTTGCCATTGAAATGACATCTTCCTGGAACCCGGAAGCCTTGAAGGCACAGGCAATCGCAACCCATACATATCTGGAATATCAGTACAACAACGGTGTTTCCGCCCCTGCGGTTTCAGGCAGAACCAGCCCTAACCGGAGGGTTGTGGCAGCGGTAAGCCAGGTTTCTGACCTTATTATGACTGTTGGCGGCCGTGCGGTGTACACACCTTACTTTGCATCAGCGGCAGGCTATACAAACCCTGCCAGCCAGACCTGGGGCACACATCACTCACATCTGGTGGCTGTGGAAAGTAAATATGACTATATGTCATCGGGTTATGAAAAGGTTTACACCATTTCTGCCGAAACAATGAAATCAATTCTTGATGCAAGAATCGGCACAGACCTTGACCTTGAAAAGGCAGGGGAATGGTTTACAATAGTGGACTACACAGACGGTGGCTATGTGCGCCGTATGAGCATTGACGGCGTGACAACATATATTTCACAGTCCGGCAATGAAAGAAATATCACAGGCAACTGGTTTGCCACAGATATTCTGGCAGATGCAGGCTATGCCCTGCGCAGCCACGCATTTACCATCAGTTATGCAGACGGCAATTTTACCATTGTCACAAAAGGCTATGGTCACGGCGTAGGTATGAGCCAGTGGGGTGCCCAGCTTTATGCACAGAACGAAGGCTGGTCATACTCACAGATTCTTACCCACTATTACACAGGCGTTTCAATACAGAGATGCCCAAGACGGAAATAAAATATCAATAGCAAGGAATGTTTATATGAATTACATAGATCTGCGTTCAGACAGCGTTACACAGCCTACACAGGAAATGCGTGACGCTATGTACACAGCATCTGTAGGGGATGACTTTTTCGGCGATGACCCTACAGTAAAAAATCTGGAACAGCTGTGCGCCCGCAAAGTAGGCAAGGAAGCCGGACTTTTTGTGGCTTCCGGCACAATGGGCAACCAGCTGGCGGTAATGACACATACAGCCCGCGGTGATGAAATCATCATATCTTCCGGCAGCCATATCGTAGTGCACGAAGTGGGTGCTGCAGCGGTGCTTTCCGGTGTTATGCTGCGCGTTGTGGAATGTAAGGATGATATTCTCACACCGGAAATAATTGAAAAGGCTGTACGTCCAAATGATGGCGGCATTGGCATGCACACCAGTCTGGTATGTATGGAAAACGCCCTTACCAACGGAAAAGTAATGTCTTTGGAACAGATGAAAGCTGTATACGATACAGCAAAAAATTACAATCTGCCTGTCCATCTGGACGGTGCCCGTCTGTTCAATGCATCTGTGGCCCTTGGGGTGGATGCAAAGGAACTGACACAGTACTGTGACAGTGTTATGGTCTGTCTTTCCAAAGGTCTGTGTGCACCTGTGGGCAGTGTGCTGTGCGGAAGCAAGGAATTTATCGAAAAAGCCCGCCGCAACAGACAGCTGATGGGTGGCGGTATGCGCCAGGCAGGCTTTGTTGCCGCCTGCGGCATCATTGCACTGGAAAAAATGGTGGACAGACTGAAAGACGACCACGACAATGCAAAATATATGGCACAGCGCCTGAACAAAATGAAAGGCGTAAAGGTGCTGATGGACAATGTGGATGTGAATATGGTGTTTTTCAAACTGGACAAACCAAAGGAATTCATCTACAGTCTGCCGGGCAAAATGCTGGAATACGGCATAAAGATGGCAGGTGAAGAAGGCGGTCTGCTCCGCTTTATCACCAACAATGACGTTTCCCGTGCCGATGTTATCCGCGTGTGCGATGTGTTTGAAAAAATTCTGAAAGAAGACGAATAAAAAAGCCGGGCTGCACTGCAGCCCGGCTTTTGGTTTGTAATAGAGATTTATTGTACTGCCGGCGCAATAAGATGTAATTTACCTGATTCTACTGTCAATCGGTTGAATTTTTCACGTTTCTTTTCTAAAATTAAAGCAGAAAAGGAGTGAAATAATGTTCAGTATAGATAAATCAGAATTCGGCAGTTTTGTCAGCCGGTTGAGAAAAGAAAAGGGGATAACCCAGAAAGAACTGGCCCGGAAGCTGTATGTGTCAGACAAGGCTGTGTCAAAATGGGAGACAGGACAGAGTATACCCGATGTGGCACTGCTTGTGCCGCTGGCTGAAATACTGGGGGTTACAGTAACAGAATTATTGGAATGCCACCGTATTGAAAACCCGCAGCCCATCCCGGCAGAAGATGTGGAAACAATAGTAAAAAAAGCAGTGTCCTATCAGAAAACAGAAAAAAGAAAGCTGAATACAAAGTGGCTGATTCCGTATATAATCTGTGCCGCCATTGCGCTAGCACAGATATGGTATATGAAATATGTTTTTGCATATGATGCGCTTATGGCAAACACAGTTGTGCCACATATTATGTCTGTGATTTTCGGCGCATATTTCTGCCTGTTTGCAAAACAGGAACTGCCGGCATTTTACGATGAGAACAGACTGTCCTTTATGTCGGACGGCATCTTCAGAATGAATATGCCGGGTGTTCATTTCAACAATTCCAACTGGCCCAATATGGTGGGATATATCCGCCTGTGGTGCCTGCTGTGCATGGTGTTTATGCCGTTATTTTTTATTGTATGCTATAATGTGATAATCAATGGGATGATTGAAATCGGCCTGTATTCCGATGGGGCAGTATATTCAGCTGTCACAATGTTTTCATTTTGTTTTATTGTCATTACCCTGTTTGTGCCGGTTTACTTTATCGCTAAAAAATATGAATAATTTCTGCAACTCTGTCTGCCCGGCAGAGTTGTTCTTTTTTGTAAATGTGTTAAAATATACTTATAATACTACGAAAGGCTTATGACTATGGCTAAAAAAGCATCCCGCACCTGCCAGCTGACAACTCCGTTTGAAACAGACAACACACTTTCCTGGCAGGAATACCCGCGTCCACAGCTGAAAAGAGACAGCTATATTTCCCTTTGCGGTATATGGCAGCTGGCTGTGAAAAAAGAAGAAACCGTCACACCTGTTGGCAACATCACAGTTCCTTACCCGCCGGAAAGCAGGATTTCCGGCATAGACCGCCCTTTGGGAGAAGATGAAAAATACATATACACAAAAAACTTTGATATCCCCCAGAATTTTATAAATTACAGAACCCTGTTGCACTTTGGTGCTGTTGACACAACTGCAAAGGTGTGGATAAACGATGCTTTTGTGGGGGAACACACAGGGGGCTACCTGCCTTTTACCCTTGATATAAGTTCTGTTGTAAAAACAGGAGAAAATATCATCACGGTTGAAGTGGAGGATGCCCTTGATATTGACCTTGCATACGGCAAACAGCGCAAGGACCGCGGCGGTATGTGGTATACCCCTGTCAGCGGCATATGGCAGCCGGTATGGCTGGAAAGCGTGCCGGAAAACCATATTGAAAACATCCGTCTTACTCCATCCCTTACAGACATCACCATTGAAGTGACAGGCGGCGGGGCTGAAAAAACTCTTATCA
>JAFULT010000120.1 GCA_017483145.1 Oscillospiraceae bacterium
CTGCAGAGCAAAGATTCTTACCCTGAAGGGCACGCGTCGACTCGTTACACTCGCTCAGAATGACATATTACCACTTTAGTGGTTGTAGTGCGTGTAATGCAACAGACAGACTTTCAGTGCCTCTTAAGAGGTGAGCAGGTATAATATGCCCTTCTAGGGCTTGTGCATACCACCAGCTTAGCTGGTGGTTTTGATTTACAGACATAAATACCGCCTGCACACTCTGCAAGCGGTATACTTTTTGTAATATTTTATTTAATTTTACTATCTGTCAATACACTCAGCTGTTCCATAGCTGCATGGGCTTCTTCCCTGCTGTTATAACGGCCAATGGTTTTTGCAGTTCTGTCAGCAAAATGGGCTTTAATATAAAATTTGCTGCCCTCCTGCCCCATGGTGATTTTCTGAACTGCAGCCGGCTGACGTCTGTGTGTATCAGTAAGTTTGTATAATTTTTCTATCATAACGGCACCTATTTGATTTTGAGAAATCTTTTCAGACGATAGTCCACATATGTAAAACAGGTTACAAACATTTTCCATTCAATCCACAGATAGTTCGGGATATTTTTGAATCTGAATTTAGGTTTGTCAATATCCTTTCTCATTCTGAAAGCATTGCGTGTGCCTTCCATAAGTTCCTTGTCAAAGCCATTGTGTCTGAACATAAGATATTTTGGTAAAAAGCCGATAAGGATAAACGGCATATTTATAATCAGCTGCAGCAATGGCTGGTTTTTCCACAGCAGGAGTGCTGTATTCTGGCCGGATTTGATTGCTTTGAATGCATTGTATCGGCCGCCTGTTGTGGCTGAACAGATATGGTAAACTTTTGCTTTTGGGTTGAATATGTTTTTATAGCCGTGGATATTGCCGCGCCAGCCCAGGTCCACATCTTCTCCATAGGCAAAAAATGCTTCTTCAAAATAACCTATCTCGTCAAGAATACTTCTTCTGTACAAAGCAGCACCGCCACAGGCAGAGAAAATTCTTTCCTGTTTCTGATATCTGTCCTTTGACAGGCCGTCACCGCGTTTGCAGGTCCAGCCAAAAAGCGGAACATAGTCCCCTGCATCATCTGTAAGGTCACGGTTGAAGTGCTGAATCATATGACTGCCTACAGAAAATATCTGCGGGTCAGAATCTGCCAGGCGCACCAGCTCTGTCAGCCAGTCCGGTTCTGCAAATGCATCGTTGTTGAACATTACCACATATTCTGCGTTGCTGGCTCTTATCCCCTGGTTAACTGCAGGAGCAAAGCCAAGATTTGTTTCATTTACAATGACACGCAGATTTTCAAATCTGGTCTGACATTCCCTGATTATATCCATAGAGCCATCTGTACTGGCATTTTCTATAACAATTATTTCGTATTCATCGTCAAAATTCTGATTGATGCAGCTGTCAATACAGTCTTTCAGCCATTTTTCACCATTCAGATTAGGAAAGATAATGCTTGCTTTCATAGGCACCTCTTAAATTTGTAAAATATTCCTATCTTTATAATTATAAAATATAATGGCACAGCAGTCAACAAGGTAAATTATAGTTTATATGCGAAAGCATATAAACTATAATTTACATGCCGGTTTGCCCTTGGAGGCGATTTCCAATCGCCGACTTGGTGCAAATGGCGAGTGAACCGAGCCAAGGCTATAAAAAAGCAGAACTGCCCACTCAACCATATAAATATAAGCCGCTTTGCGGCGTTCCTTGTAAGGGGTGAATCGTGATTCGCCACTACTTTTGGGACGATGTGGGCATCGTCCCCTACACGTTTATTGCACCTGCGGTACAATAAACTATAATTTACCACACCAACAAATGCCAGACAACAAAAAATGCCGTGATAAACACGGCATTTAAAGTATAAATTTAATTATTCTTTGTAAGCGATAGCTTCGATTTCAAGTTTAGCGCCCTTTGGAACTGCTGCAACCTGGAATGCGGAACGTGCTGGGAATGCACCTTCAAAGAATGTTGCGTAAACTTCGTTCATTGCTGCGAAGTCTGCGATGTCAGCCAGCAGAACTGTTGTTTTAACAACGTCAGCCATTGTGTAGCCTTCGCTTTCGAGGATAGATTTGATGTTTGTCAGAGACTGTCTTGCCTGGTCTTTGATATCATCTGATGGGAAGTTGCCTGTTGCTGGGTCTACTGGAAGCTGACCGGAAACATAGATTGTTTTTTCTGTTTTGATAGCCTGTGAGTATGGGCCGATAGCTGCTGGAGCTTTTTCGCTGTAAACTACTTTTTTCATGTTGATCAAGTCCTTTCGATTTTTACAATATATCTGTATACAGACATATTTATTTACAATAACATTATACCATTTTTTCAGCTTTGTTTCAATACAGTGTGATAAAAAATATTGCTGTGATATATTTTTATCCCAAGGAAAAACGCACCCGGTTGGGTGCGTTTTTCTTATTGACTATATCAATGTTTATCTATCGTTTTAATAATTTTTGATATTTTAATTAATTTTGAACTATACGTTCTGATTTAAATTAAACCAGTTCGTAGGATGGAGCCATATGAACTTTGCCTGTTTTGTAGAGGTAAGTTGCGATACCACCAAATGCGATCATGGAAATAACGTTCAGCATGATGATACCCATTGTCAGACCTTTCAGGTTCATGTAAGCCTGTACGGATGTTGTGAACAGAGCACCGCCGAGGAGCATCCATTTAACTGTGTTGTTTACGTGGTATGGAGATTTTTCCCACTGTTCTGGGAACAGTTTGTCGATTCTGCCAACAGAAGCAACAACTACCAGGTTGATAACGTTACCGATAACCAGTGTCCATTTACCAAGAACGCCTGTGTCGAAGCCGGAAGCAACAACAGCGATGTTCAGGATCATACGCAGGAACATCCAAACGTATGGAACGCCGTGTTTGTTAACTTTACCGAATGCGCCTGGGAACCAGCCATCTCTTGCTGCACGCAGCATTGGAGGGAAGCTGGAAGCGATGGAGGAGTTAAGTGTTGTACCAAGAGCAAAACCAGCACCGCCGATAACGAAGAAGTAGTACAGTGGTTTTGGCATGATCAGGTCAGCGATTGGAGCAAGGTTGCCGATTGCGATAACCTGGTCTGCTGGAAGAACACCGCCGATAACTGTAGCAAGCAGAGCGTACAGGAATGCAACGGACAGTGTAGCAATGATGATAACTTTAGGGATATCTGTTGTTGGTTTTTTAGCTTCGCCGGAGAATGCCAGGATAACCTGAGCACCACCTGTTGCGTATGTCAGGTAGGAAGCAGCTTCGATAAGACCGGACATACCGTTTGCAAACAGAGGCTGGCCAAACAGTTCGTTGCCAAAGTAAGAACCGATGTTAGCTTTTGGCAGACCCATAACTGTGAAGAGTACCAGAGCTGCTACCAGGAAGTAGAACATGAAGCCCTGAACTTTAGCCATCCAAGCTGTACCGAACCAGTTCAGTGCAAAGAAGATGAGCATGAAGATGATAGCCCACATTTTCTGGTTCTGACCAATTGCTGGAATAAGCATACCAATGTAGGAAGCAAGACCGAGACCGAACATGCCCAGACCTACAGAGGACAGCAGAGTTGTGTACTGCTGGAAACCAGCAAAGATTGGGTGAATAAATACTGCATACTGTGAGTAGATACCACCGTGGAAACGTGCTACGGAAGCAACGAATACAGTTGGGATCATTGTGAACAGAGTAAATACAGCAGCGATCATAAATGCGATGTTAACGGAACGGCCTGTCATACCCAGAGCTGAGATAGACATAACCATAACGCCGGCACCGATGATCTGACCAACAGCGATTGACATCAGATCCATAAAGCCAAGAGTGCCTTTATTTTCATTAGCCATAAGA
>JAFULT010000121.1 GCA_017483145.1 Oscillospiraceae bacterium
ATCAACGCCTGCAGCGTAAAAATCAATGTTAAACTTGACGACGGTTCCAGCGAAAAATGGCTGCTGATGTTCAAAAACGAAACACACAACCACCCGACAGAAATCGAACCTTTCGGCGGCGCAGCCACTTGTCTGGGCGGCGCTATCCGTGACCCGCTGTCCGGCCGCAGCTATGTATACCAGGCTATGAGACTGACAGGCGCAGGCAACCCTCTTGCACCGCTTTCAGAAACACTTACAGGCAAACTGCCACAGAGCAAAATCTGTCAGACAGCTGCTGCAGGCTATTCATCCTACGGCAACCAGATCGGTCTGGCAACAGGCCACGTGGCTGAAGTTTACCATCCTGGCTATGTTGCAAAACGTATGGAAGTTGGCGCTGTAATGGGTGCTGCTCCGGCTAAAAACGTAGTTCGCAAACGCCCTGAAACAGGGGATGTTGTTATCCTGCTGGGCGGTGCCACAGGCCGTGACGGCTGCGGCGGTGCCACAGGTTCTTCCAAAGCACACTCTGTTTCTTCCCTTGAAGAATGCGGTGCCGAAGTTCAGAAGGGCAACGCACCTGAAGAAAGAAAAATCCAGCGTCTGTTCCGTGACAGCGAAGTGACAAGAATGATCAAACGCTGCAACGACTTTGGTGCAGGCGGCGTATCAGTAGCCATCGGCGAACTGGCAGACAGCCTGTCCATCAACCTTGATGTTGTTCCTAAAAAATACGAAGGTCTTACAGCTACAGAACTGGCAATCAGCGAATCACAGGAAAGAATGGCTGTTGTGGTTTCTGCAGCAAACGAAAAGAAATTCATCAAAAAAGCAGAAGCAGAAAACCTGTCTGCTGTACGCGTAGCAACAGTTACAGACACAGGCAGACTGGAAATGTTCTTTGAAGGCGAAAAAGTTGTTGACCTTTCCAGAGAATTCCTCAACTCTGCAGGTGCAGTTAAATTTGCACAGGTATCAGTTGCCCGGGACGGTCTGAAAGACGAAGTTAAAGTAACAGATATAGAAAAAGACTGGACAGACCTTATGGCAAATCTCAATGTTGCCTCACAGCGCGGTCTGGTGGAACGCTTTGACGCCACAATCGGTGCTGCAACAGTTCTTATGCCATACGGCGGTAAATACCAGTCAACACCAGCCCAGGCAATGAGCGCAAAAATCCCGACACTGGGCAAAGAAACATCCACAGCATCCCTTATGGCATGGGGCTTTGACCCATATCTTGCTTCACAGTCTCCATACTATTCAGCATACTATGCAGTTGTTTCCTCCACAGCAAAAATGATTGCTGCCGGCGGCGACCTGAAAAATATGTGGTACTCCTTCCAGGAATACTTTGAAAGACTGGGCAAGGAAAAATCCCGCTGGGGCAAACCTTTTGCAGCTCTGCTGGGCGCACTGGAAGCACAGCTGGCTCTGGGCATCGGCTCTATCGGCGGCAAAGACTCCATGTCCGGCTCATTTGAAGATATCGATGTTCCGCCAACACTTATCTCCTTTGCAGCAGGCGTGGCAGACGCAGAAAACATCATTTCACCGGAATTCAAGGCAGCAGGTCACTACCTGTACTTTGTAGCCCCTGAAAAAGATGAAAACGGTCTGTACAAAGCAGACAGCCTTCTGAACCTGTTCAACAAGGTTGCAAAACTTATCAGAGACAAAAAAGTTGTATCCGCTTGGGCAACAGGCTTTGGCGGCGTGGCTGAAGGTCTGGCAAAAATGGCCTTCGGTAACAGAATCGGCGTTAAAGTGGATGCTTCCGTTACAGCAGAAGAACTGTTTGGCAAATGCTATGGCGGCTTTATCCTTGAAACAGAAAAACCTGTGCGTCTGGGCAAAAAAATCGGCGTTACTATTGATGAATACAAAATCAAGGTATGGCGCAGAGTGCTGAAACTGGACAAACTGGAAAAAGCATACAACGGCACACTGGAAGGCATCTATCCTACAAAGGCCAGCACACAGAAAGCTGTGAAATATGAAAATATTTCCTACACAGAAAGAAACCTGTACCGTCCTGCAATCAAAGTTGCACAGCCAAAAGTGCTTATTCCTGTATTCCCGGGCACAAACTGTGAATACGACACAGCCCGTGCATTTGAAGAAAACGGCGCAAAAGCTGAAATCCTGGTTATCCGCAACAACCGTCCACAGGACGTTATGGACAGTGCAAAACGTCTGGCACAGGCTATCAGAACAAGCCAGATTATCGCCCTGCCGGGCGGCTTCTCCGGCGGTGACGAACCGGACGGCTCTGCAAAATTCATCGTTTCCCTGCTGAGAAACCCTGAAGTTGCAAACGAAATCGAAGAACTGCTGCACAACCGTGACGGTCTTATGTGCGGTATCTGCAACGGCTTCCAGGCTCTTATCAAACTGGGTCTTGTACCATACGGTCATATCACAGCTCCATCAGCCGCTGCACCTACACTTACATTCAACTCCATCGGCCGTCATCAGTCCCGTCTTATCCGCACAAGAGTGGCTTCTGTAAAATCTCCATGGCTTATGCACCACAATGTGGGCGATATCAACACTATCGCTATCTCCCACGGTGAAGGCCGCTTTATCGCAACAGAAGAAATGCTGCAGTCTCTTATCGCAAACGGTCAGATTGCAACACAGTATGTTGACCTTGACGGCAACGCCACAAGTGATATTGATTTCTGTCCAAACAACTCCATGCTGGCAGTTGAAGGTATCACTTCTCCAGACGGCCGTGTATTCGGCAAAATGGGCCACAGTGAAAGAACCACAAAATACACATACAAAAATGTTCCGGATATTGAAAAACAGAAGATTTTCAAAGGTGCTGTTGACTATTTCACAAAATAAGTAATGGTAAAAATTATCACCCGGGATGCTTTCTCGGGTGATAATGTCTTTTGTAATCAGAACTGACTGACAATTGTTCAGAACAGCAAAACTATATTATACAAGTTTATACATTTATATTGAGATAAATTGAACGGAGGCATTTATGAAGGTAGATTTTCAGGGTGTATTCGGCGCAAAACTTTTTGACGACCGCAAAATGAAAGAGCGCCTTTCCCCACATGCATACGATATTCTCTGCAAAGTAAGGGATGAAGCCATGATATGGGACTCATCCGTTGCAGACGAAGTGGCAGATGCCATCAAAATCTGGGCCATGGAACAGGGTGCAACCCACTTTGTACACTGGTTTTCACCGCTTACAGGCACAAACAGCGGCCGCCACGACTCCTTCCTTGACGGCATCGATAAAGAAGGCAACCCAATTGTAAACTTTTCCGGCAAACTGCTGTCCAAAGGGGAAGGCGACGCCTCTGCATTCCCTTCAGGCGGTCTGCGCTCCACATTTGAAGCCCGCGGCTATACAATCTGGGACACAACCAGCCCTTGCTTTGTAATAGGCACAACACTGTATATCCCTACAGTATTTGCATCATTTACAGGGGAATCCCTGGACCAGAAGGCACCGCTGCTGCGCACAGCACAGTCACTGAGCAAACACGCACTGCGCTGTTTCCACGCTCTGGGCTTTACAGAAATGAAATCTGTAAAACCTACAATGGGTGCAGAACAGGAATATTTCCTGGTGGACAAGGAATATTTTGACAAACGTCTTGACCTGAAAATTACAGGCAGAACAATTTTTGGCACAATGGCACCAAAAGGCCAGGAACTGAGCGAACACTACTACGGCAGAACACAGCGGCGCGTAAGAGACTTTATGCGCGATATTGACCAGCAGCTGTGGGAACTGGGTGTGCCTGCAAAAACAGAACACAACGAAGCAGCTCCGGGTCAGTTTGAACTTGCCTGTGTTTACACCTATGCCAACACTGCCTGTGACCACAACCAGATAGTTATGGACATTATGCAGCGCACAGCGCTGAAACACGGTCTGGTGTGCCTTCTGTACGAAAAACCTTTCAAAGGCATCAACGGCAGCGGCAAACACAACAACTACTCCCTTGTTACAAGCGAAGGGGAAAACCTGCTGAATCCTGGGGACAAACCGGAAGAAAACATCAAATTCCTCCTTACACTGGCAGCCTTTATCAAAGGTGTTGACGAACACGCAGACCTGCTGAGACTGTCTGCCGCCACAGCCGGCAACGACTTCCGTCTTGGTGCGGCAGAAGCACCGCCTGCCATTATTTCAATGTACCTTGGCAGCAGACTGGAAAATGTTCTCCGGAGCATTGCCGAAGGCCACGGCATAGAAGAAACAGAAGAAGTGCGCCAGCTGCTTATGGGCTCAAAATCCCTGCCTCTGCTGACTGCTGACGACAACGACAGAAACAGAACAACACCATTTGCCTTTACAGGCTATAAATTTGAATTCCGTATGGTTGGTTCTTCACAGCCATTGGGATTTGTAAACACTATAATCAACGCTCTTGTTACAATCAGCTTCCGCGATTTTGCAAGAGAACTGGAAGTTGCAGAAAATCCTCTTGCAAAGGCCTATGAAATCGTGGGCCGTGTATATCAGGAACACAAACGCATCCTTTTCAACGGCAACGGCTATACAAAGGAATGGGTGGAAGAAGCGGCAAGAAGAGGTCTGCCTAACCTTGACTGCACAATCAAGGCTATTCCAACACTTATCAAACCGGAAAATCTTGCATTCCTTAAAAAATCAAAGGCACTTTCTGAAGCAGAAGCCTATGCAAGATACGAAATACTGTTCAATCAGTATATCCAGAAAATCAATATCGAACTGCGTGTTG
>JAFULT010000122.1 GCA_017483145.1 Oscillospiraceae bacterium
GTTATCTACACAGATATGTTTTACATTGAAATGCTCATCATATGCGGCGCCGTAAACCACGCCACCCTGTTCAATAAAATATTTTGCAAGTTCAGTGAAAATACCACCGGAAGAGCTTTCCATACGAATATTTTCGTCCTTTGAAATGGCAGCATATGCAGATGGTATATTGGTCAATGCAGTTTTATTTAAGACATGACAAACCTGTTCGCACTGGCCGCATTCGATGCAGGCAGATGGGTCTGGCTGTGGATATGGAAAACCATTTTCGTCTTCCATCATTTTTATACAATTGTTTGGACATACCGCCATACAGGCAGTACATCCTGTGCAGTTGTTTTTTGGTGCTAGGTTGGGCATAATTCCTCTTTTAGTTATTCAGTATTTCAGATATATATTTTGTAAATTGCTCCTGTTCTTTTTTCATAAGTTCAGGAACATGTGAAAAATCGCAATTCATATAATCATCAGGTTTTGTGAGATGTTTCCACCTGTTTTCAAAATTAAATTTGCTTAATAGGGTATCCAGTCTTGATGTCATATAATTGCCGCTGCCGCGTCTGGCGTAAACAAGAAATGGCTTTGAAAAAATGATAGAAAAAACTATGCAGTGGAAAGAGTCTGAACAAACCAATGATGCATTATTGATAAGAGAAATAAATTCTCCCGGGCCTGCTGAATATAATTCAGGAATTTTATCGTTAAGAAGTTCATAAACTTCATAACCATTTTCTTTTGCCCATATATCTATTTTTTCTGACTCTGCCTCATCTCCAAGATAATACTTTAAAATATATGGCTTTGAGCAATCAACTCTTGGTTTTGCTGAAACTTTCAGCCACTCTTCTTTACTCAACATCATCGTCGGGTCAATAAGGACAGGCACATCTCTACCAATAAGTTCTTTTACTATACGGGCACCCGCATCTTCCCTGACTGAAATATGAGCAAAATCAGACAGGGCATCTATATATGTCTGCTTCCATTCTTCAGGGATTGATTCCACACCAAAACTGGCAGAAACAGCGTTTCTCTTACTACTGTCTGCAAAGCGAAGGAAATAATCATCAAATTTAGAAGAAGAAAAATTATAATTCCAAATCTGGTCACTGCCTGCAAAAAACAGATTGTATTCACCGCTTAAATTCTGTGGCAAACAAGAATACTCGTAAAATTTTCTTGTAGGAATATTCTTTTTATCCCATTTATAAAAATTTGCCCATCGTGTCATTGAACAGCCAAATAACTTTTCTGCCAATATTGGAAAAATGCAAAGCTGGCGCGCTATATAATTTTTAATTGTCAGAGAAACTGTTCTGTTTTCAAACGGTTTCTGTTCAAATGAGGCAAGTGACATAACATCACAGCCAAATTTATTTTTCAGGATATGTGTAACAGCATAATTCTGCAATCTGTTACCATAGTTTGTAATATCCGGAATAGTTACTATGCCTATTTTCATTTTCATATTACATCCTTTTTAAGACTTCTCTTTTCTTTGGAAAAAATAAATATATTGCTCTCGCTATATATCCACCTATCTTTTTTCCAAATGTTCTTTCGCACTTACTTTTGAACATTCGCCATTGATGCACTATCATTTCATCTTCTGAAAGCCATGTAGCGCTAAACCAATGTATAGAATATGTATTTTCTGTTTTATTCATAGTTGAACCATCAGCAGATAATGGGCAAAAATACTCTGGTGGATAAATTGTCGCACCTTCAATTTTTATAATATCTCCTGTCTGTAAATTCTGTGGAAGTAAATGCATTATAGATTTTGTATTTCTGACAGGACAGGTAGTTTTATCATAAGTGCCATCATCTTTTATAAAATGCAAATCGCTATAATCCTGTAACATCACATTGATAACGTTATTTCCTTTTACTGCCCCAAAACCTAATCCTGTTGCAATATTTTTTTCATCTTCCAATGCCAAAAAAGCTCCATTTTCTAATAAATCATCTAATGGCTTAACTATTTCTACATCAGTATCGAGATAAATACCGCCATAATTATAGATTATCCAAAGTCTTGCGTAATCAGTTACAAAAGCCCATTTCCCTGCATCATAAGCTTCTTTTACATATGGAATTATATTTACATCAAAATTGTCTTCATTCCATTCGATTATTTGGTAATCAGGACAATATTTTCTCCAGCTTTCCAAACATTTATAGAACAGCCGTGGTTTATTATTCTTTCCAAACCAACAGTAATGAATAATTTTAGGAATCATGTTTTACCTCGATTATGCGTGCAATTATTCCTCTAAATTTATTTTCAAGAAATTTAAATTCATTTGTATTCCTAAACATAAAATAAAAAATACCATTAGGAAGAATAGTGCAAACTGCCATTTTTAAAACAACATTTACCAATATTGAAAAATTACAAAAGGCACATAATAACGAGCACAAACACATTGTAATGATTAATATTAATAAATTTTTTAAATAATTTTTCCAATAAATTAAAGGGTTCTTATTAAATCCGTATTTATATACTGCATATGGTTCATACCATAAATTCGTACAAATACGCGCAATTAGCGTAGCAAGATAAATTCCCACCATTCCTAGATATCTACCAAGAATAACATCTAATACCAAATTGATAAAGCCCGTAAACAACAATAGATATTGTCCATATCTAAATAATCCTAAAGTGCTTTTATATGTATAGCTTGATTGTAACATACCTATAGCGTATGAGTTTACAGCAATGATTAGCGGTATATAAAATGGCAAAACATAATTATTACCAAATAATAGTTTTACCAAATCAGAAGAAACTAAAGCAATGCCTATAGCACCCCAACCAAATAACCAAAAATTCATTAAGGAAAGTACTTTAAAGAAATTATATCTTGCTTCTTCATTTTCAGATGCATTTAAGTTACCTATACTTCCAGGCAAAGCATTGAATACAAGTCCTATAATACTTCCGACAGTTGAACTTAATAATAAGTAGTTTGAAACTATCCCAACAGAACCGATGCCAGTAAAATATGTAATAGCAATATTATCTGTACTGTTTACCAATACACCAGACACTTTATTTATAGCCAATGCTTTTACATTGACAAACAATGAGCGTTTTTCTTCTTTTGCAAGTGGGATAATATCTTTACTTTTTATATATGGGTAATCCTTTGCAGCTTTGCCGGAAACCCATATATTATAAATAATTCCGCCTATAATCTGTATAATAAGATACCCAATGTACTGGCGTGTAGCCAATAACCATATAATCTGAAAAACACTTTGAGCAATAGTTATAACATAATTGTAGCCGGATACAATATACTGTCGCTGTGCTGCTATAAGTAAAGACTGTCGATAGCTGAAATAATAACTTATGACTGTGCTTGTAAGATGTAAAATATATAAAAAGTATATATTTTCTTTTATTGCAGGCGGTTCTTTGATTATGATATTTAAAAACGGAATCATTGATAAACCGACAACTGCCACAATAGTGCCTATCGCCATATATGCTTTGCGGTAAAACTGCATTATAGACGCTATTTTGCTTTGGTCATTATCAGCAAGCGGTTTATACAACGCATAGATAATGGCACTGCTTATGCCAAGTTCTGCCAAAGACAGCATGGACAAAATGTTGGCAAAAAGTCCATTAACCCCAAGATAGTCTGCAGATAATGTGCGGACAAATATAACACGGCAAACAAAGCCGACCACAGTATTAATACCGTAGCCAGCCATACCTGTAAACATATTTATTAAAGAATATTCTGTTCTGCTGCGCTGTTTTATTTCACTCATTTTACTTTAAAAAACTATGTAACTTCACTTTTACTTTATAAAAAATATGATAGCTTAAACCATACCACCATTTTTTATTTTTTACTGCGTTAATAAATTTATCTTCTATATCTACTGATTCTATATAATCAGAATATGCCATATCTTTATAAAAAGGTATCACTTTTTATCATTATATTACTCATTTAAAAAATTGAGAAATTTCTGTATTTCTCCCTTTCCTTCAAAATTCTTTTCCCGAATTTTTTCTTCAAACTGATGGCGTAGAGATGGATGTGAAATAAGTTTGCTGATTCCAGCAGTCAATCCATCAGCTGTTGCATCCACAATCAGTCCATCAACGCCGTCTGTAATCTGGTCATATATGCCGCCGGACGGTTTTGTACCTACAATAGCTTTGCCCAGCATACCTGCTTCACATATTGTAGTGGAATAGCCTTCGGTATAGGAAGGCTGCACATAGATATCACAGGCCACCATATAACAATATGGGTTAGTTTTTGTACCCAGTATAAAAACATTATCTTCCATCTGATATTCTTTTACCGCTTTTTCAACAATATTTCTGTTATCGCCGTCCCCTATTATATACCATCGCACTTTGTGCCCTGCATCAATGAGATTGCGAGTGATTGCCGGTATCATATCCTGGCCTTTTTCCTTTGAAACACGGCCAACTGTCAGCAGATTTATATATTCGCTGTCAAACTGCACTTCACAAGGCTGTTGTGCTTTTTCTTCAATTTCCTGTCTGTCAATAGGATTGTAATAAACTGTACATTTATCTCTGTCCATAACAAACCTATCCATAAATGAATTCAATGTATGGTTTGAAACAAAGAACATATGATCAAGCTGATTATAGTATAGGTTCATCCTGCGATAATGGTCCGGTGTGTTATCGAATTCGCCATGAATCCAGGCAACTTTCTTTTTTGCGTGAATTCGGTACATAAGATTCAGCAGACGCTCCGGAGACTGGCCGTGATAAGATATGGCACAGTCAAATTCAGTATCACACACATATCCATGTCTCTGAACAAGATAACGATAATTGTCCACATTGTCTTTTTTCAGTTTTATTCTGCCGTAATAAATAACGCCCTGTACAATACGGCTGAAACGGAGCTTTTTTGCATCCTCAATAAATATTTCTTTAAATGGGCGCATTGTATCAACAATAAGGTTAATATTATCCGGTAGCTGTGAAATAAGCTCGCCTGTATACTGGCTTAAAATCAAAGTAACATCACAGTACTGTGACAGCTCTTTCATAAAATGTAATGCAATTTTATTTGTTCCACCCATTTTCAGCCACGGCAATAAAACCGCCACTTTTTTCTTCTTATTCATTCTGTTTTACCTTTTCAACAGTCTGGCCAGTTTATTCTTTATATTATAAAATGATTTCATAATATACAGCTGTTTATATTTCTTATTTTTTACAGATTGTGTAAATCTGTTTTCTATTGCAGATACAGCAAAAAATGTACTTTCCGCCAGCTGACCGCAGAATTCTTTTATATCCACATTTCGTTCATAGCAATAATACATACAGCGGTTTACATAGCCATCTGCCATATATGAAAGAGTTTCTTTTTTATTGTCATAATTTTCAAGCAGATTACACCACGCTTTATATACAATATCCACTTTGCGGCAATAATCAGGATGTGTGCGCCCCATAAGACTGCTTGTATTACCTGTGACATAGTTATAAATCGGTTTTGACACAACAGCAATCTTTCTTGGTGTTGTAAGAATTTCACATACAAAAAGCTCATCTTCCATAAGATTGAGTTGCTGTGAAAATCTGTGTTTTCCTATAACATCCCTTCTGAATGCCTTTACCCATGTATAGCCAAAATTATCCTGTGAGTGCAGATGTATGAGTTGATTGTGATAAGAATCTTTATCTTTCCGGTATGGTATACAAGTTTTTATTATATTGCCATAATTATCTACCTGATTGTAGCCTAAAAAGACAACTTCGGCAGTTTCAAAGCCTTTTAACAATGATTCAAGATAATCTGCCTGCACATAATCATCACTGTCTATAAAAGCAATAAATTTACCTGCTGAACAATCAATACCAATATTGCGTGCCACAGAGGGACCGCCGTTTTCTTTAAGTGAATGCAACACAAAGCGAGGGTCTTTTGATGCATATTCCCTGCAGATATCTGCGGAAGAATCTGTTGACCCGTTTTCAATCATATGAACTTCAAAATAGCTGTATGTCTGCGTAAGCAAAGAATCAAGACATCTGTGCAATGTCTTTTCTGCATTATATACAGGTATTACAATACTGAAATCCGGCATAGTATATTCCTTAAAGTTTTATAATGTCCAGCGCAAGTTTTATGCGCTGTTTCCATCTGAGTTTGCTGCTGAAAATAACATACCAGATGTTATCTTTCAATATTCTGCGTAATTGGTTATATTGTTCAGCAAATTTTTCTTTGTCTTCTTTTGTCATTGTGTGAATCAGTACATTGACACGCTGAAGATAAAAATCGAAGGCGTTTTTCTTAAGTTCCGGGTAGTTTTTTTCAATAAACTGATAGTTACATCTCCAGGCTTCTTCTTCATCCATCTTTTTAAGTGAAAAAGATGATGTCATAATACTGCCTGGGCGGATTCTGTAGCAATACAATGGTTCCGGTATCATTACAATCCTGTTTGCATTATGTACCAGCTGGTAAGTTGTAAAAGCATCTTCACAGGTTTTGCCAACAGGAAAACGCAGATTTGCCCAACAATTTCTTGAATAAATTTTATTCCATGCTGAAACAGGATATTTTGCATCATCATAAAGAAGAGACAGAATCTGCTGCGGGTTGCCTGTAAAATCGTGACATCCCCAGTCAGATGTTTTATCTCCTTCAAAACTGTGTATACCGCAGGCTGCAATATCAGCTTTTTCCCTTGTCAAAGCACTGTACAGTTTTTCAATCATATCCTGCCTGATATAGTCATCACTGTCTATAAAAATAATATAGATGCCTGTGGCAATATCTATACCTGCATTTCTTGCATCGGACAGGCCGCCGTTTTGCTTGTGTATAACCTTTATACGGGAATCTTTGCCTGCCCATTCATCACACTTTGCAGGGCAATTATCCGGAGAACCATCATCAACCAGAATAATTTCCAGATTACTGTATGTCTGGCTGACTACTGAATCAACACATTCGTCCAGATATTCTTCAACATTGTAAACAGGTATTATAACTGTAATCAAATCCATTTTATTTCTTTCCTGAATAAATTTTATAAACTATTTTGTGCAGCCAGGGAGCATAAATAATCAGATATGCAGCTATCTGCTGGCGTTTAATAAGATATCTGATATTACTTTTTTCCTTTTTAATAGTTGCTCTGCATTCTTTGCAGAGATTTTTTATATTCTCATCAGCATCAAAACAACTCTGATTTACCATATTGACAAAAGTTGACAGCCACAGACGCATAGCAAACGGAAATATTTCTTTGCTGCTATTATCCAGAATAAGCTTTCTGGCCTTGACAATATGTCTGAATGACTCTATGGCTTTTGATTTGTCTTTCGACATTGAGCCCTGTCTCTGAAAATAATTGTAACCGCAAAAATCTTCATAAACACTTTTTTCTGCTCTTGAAAAAAGTGTGAAGTTGCGCAGAATATCTTCGTTATTAAGAACAGAAGTATCAATACAACTGTTTTTAATAATACATTTTGAATATATTTTATTACATAAAGAAGGTTCTATATTATCTCCATTAAGTAAATCCCGCAAACCTGTATAGTTGTCTTGTATCAAAAGTTTATCTGTGCCATAATGGGCATCTGTTTTCCCGTCCGGCCATACAAATGATACTCCACAATGGGATATATCTGCATTGTATTTCAGTGCATTGCTTAATAATCGTTCGTACATATCTGGCTGAACAGTATCGTCCGCATCAACGAATCCAATGTAATCACCAGTTGCCAGTTCTATACCGTGCTCTCTTACGGCAACAAGGCCAGCATTCGGCTGATGTATTGCAATTATCCTGTTGTCTTTTTTTACATATTCATCGATAATCTGAGCTGTCCTGTCGGTTGAGCCGTCGTCTATAACAATTATTTCCAGATTTTTATAAGTCTGTGAAATAATGCTATCCAAACAATCAGATAGCCACGGCCCTGCATTATATGCTGGGACAATAATTGATATCAGGTGTTCCATGCTGTTTCCTTTTCATCAATCAATTCTAATAACATTTCTTCCACCGCTTTGACGGTGTTTTCTTTTGAGAAAAATTTGCCGCGTATTTCGGCCTGTTTTTTATAGTGTTGCAGTTTTTCCGGGTTCTGCACCATATCCTTTATGCCTTCGTACAGAGAGTTTTCTGACATTTCTGTGATGATGCCGTATTCTCCGTTGGCACCAAGCATTTCTGCCATACTGGCAACAGGTGTTGTAACCACAGGTGTCCCTACGATAAGGGCTTCTGTAGCGGCTGTGGAAAAGCCTTCTGCCACAGAAGAACATACAAACAAATCGCATTTTGAAACATATTTGTATGGATTTGTCTGATAGCCAAGAAAAGAGAAAGAATCCTGTATATTGTTTTCTTTCAGATAATTTTCTATCTTTTCCCTGTCCGGGCCTATGCCCAGGACATATGTGTGAATGTTGAGCCCATCATCTGTAAGCCTTTTATGTATTCTTGCCAGCTTATCAAAGCCTTTTGTGGGCACTATTTTGCCTACGCCACACAGGCAGATACAGTCTTTCTGATAAAACTCA
>JAFULT010000123.1 GCA_017483145.1 Oscillospiraceae bacterium
GAGTGAGCAGTTCAGCTTTTTTATGGCCTTGCTCGCTTCGGGCGCGGCTCGCATTTGCGCGCGGTCGGCAACAAGTTGCCTTCCGCGGCAAACCGGCATATAAATTATAATTTATATGCTTTTGCATATAAATTATAATTTATCAATATATCAGTTTTCCGGTCTGACCTGGAGAATATAATTGCCGCTGCCGCGCAGGAAAACAACATTGTACCCCGGGCAAAGTGGGATTTTATCTTTTTGGGAAACAGCAGCCGGTTTGTCTGTTATTTCACCTGTTGCACTGTCATAATAAATTTCATTGTCTGTGCTGTAATCTGTCAGCTGTGTCACAGTGCCGTCTTTGTACCTGACAACCCTGTAGGCAGTGCTGTTCAGTTCCATTTTGTCATACAGGCGGAACACTATGCCGTTTTCCCTGCTGTATCCGTTTTTGAAAGGAATTATGCCATACAGGAAATTGTCCTGCCCCGGCACACGGCCGGCATCCGTCTGCAGGTATTTTTCCCGGTCCCAGTCTGCCGCCAGCTCTTCTATGCCGATTACTTTTTCGACTTTGCCTTCCGGTATGTTCACCCTGTAGATGGCCAGCGGGCCGTACATCAGCAGATTGTCCTTGTCCATCCATTCAAAATGATACTGCATATTTGCAAGGCGCAGGAATGCATCATCAATATATTCATCTCTCGGAACGGTTGTGAAATTGTCTCTGACAATCAGCTCCCCTTTGTAATTGTATATATCCAGATTGAAAAGCTTTCCGTCCCTGCCCACGCCAAACAGCCGGTTTGTCCGGGCCACCACATATTCTTCGCCTATAAAGAAGCTGTTGTATTCATCGCGCAGCTTTTTTGGCAATTTCAGTTCCTTTACCTGCCGGCTGTTTCTGTCAATCAGCTTTACTGCGCGTTTTGTATAATCTTCATTTTCATCCCAGCCCACAAAGCCGGCATAGCTTTCGCCGTTTTCTGCCACAACAATCTGCACATTGTTTTTGTCTGTATAAAATGTGGTGCCGGCAGGATAATCCCCGTCACCTTTTGCAAACAAAACAAAAGCTGTTGCCGCAATCAGAAAAATTATTCCGGTCATCTTTTTGTTTTTCATATACTCACAGTCCTTTCCGTTTTATTGTGCTTTCATATTACAATATAAAAAATGCCTTTACAATAAATGTGACGGAACTGTCACCGTAAAGTGACAGAATTGTTATTTTTGCAAAAAAAGAAAGAGGGTGGTAGCCCTCTTTCTTTTCTGCAGTAATTATAAATCAGTCTCTCAACCTGAGTTTTAATTAACTAAATTATATCATAAAATCAGTTTTTTTCAACCGGTTTTACTACTGAGTGTTTTACACGCTGGCTTTCTTCAGCGCGTTTTGCGTCGTTGAATCTGTCAACAGTACCTACAAGGTAACCTGTGATACGGCGGATTCTTTCAAATTTTACGCCTTCGCCAACAAGACCTGTTTCCGGATTGTAATTTGCCATTTTAGTTACCTCCTGTAAATTATACCAATGGGTTTGGAATTCTGTCTGCTTCTTCGTCAGGATTGCCGCACTGACCGAGTGTTGAAGCGTTCAGATGTTTGTAAAGGCCCAGCTTCTGCAGTTTTTCCAGCGGAACGCCTTCACCGTCACGTCTGCCACAGCGTGGGCAAACATCGCCGATAATGCCGTTGTAGCCGCATACAGGGTCGCGGTCAACCGGGTGGTTGATAGCGCCGTAGCCGATGCCGTATTCTTTCATAGCACGTACAACTGCTTCAAATGCTTCCAGGTTCTGGCTTACATCGCCGTCCAGTTCCACATATGTGATGTGGCCTGCATTTGTAAATGCGTGGTATGGTGCTTCAATTCTGATTTTGTCAAAGGCAGAAATCTGGTATGCAACAGGCACGTGGAAGCTGTTTGTGTAGTAATCCTTGTCTGTTACGCCCGGAATAATGCCAAAGCGCTTTTTGTCCATTCTTACAAAACGGCCGGAAAGACCTTCTGCAGGTGTGGCAAGCAGAGAGAAGTTGAGACCTGTTTTTTCACACATATCATCAACGATTTTTCTCATAAAGCCAATGATTTCCATACCTTTTGCCTGATATTCTTCGCCTTCGCCGTGGTGGTGGCCGTAAAGTGCTGTCAGTGTTTCTGCCAGACCGATAAAGCCGATAGACAGAGTACCGTGTTTCAGTACTTCGCCCACTTCGTCATCAGCACCCAGTTTATCACTGCCAAGCCATACGCCCTGGCCCATAAGGAATGGGAAGTTGCGCACTTTTTTCTTTTTCTGGATAGCAAATCTGTCCAGCAGCTGTTTGCCGCACAGTTCCATATATTTTTTCAGGCTGCGGTAAAATTCTGCTTCATCGCCCTTTGCTTCAATTGCCAGTCTTGGCAGGTTGATGGATGTGAAGGACAGGTTGCCGCGGGAATATGTGATTTCGTTGTTTTTGTCGTAATTGTTTGCAACAACACGGGTACGGCAGCCCATATAGCCGATTTCTGTTCTCACATCGTCAGGATTGTAGCTTGCCAGATTGAAAGGTGCGTCCTGGAATGAGAAGTTAGGGAACAGACGTTTTGCACTTACCTTGATAGCCAGCTGGAACAGGTCATAGTTAGGGTCGCCCGGATTGTAGTTTATGCCTTCTTTTACACGGAAAATCTGGATTGGGAAGATAGGTGTTTCACCGTGACCCAGACCTGCGTCAGTAGCCAGCAGAACATTCTTCATTACCATACGGCCTTCTTCTGATGTGTCCATGCCGTAGTTTACAGATGAGAACGGTGTCTGTGCGCCTGCACGGGAGTGCATTGTGTTCAGGTTGTGAATCAGTGCTTCCATTGCCTGGTATGTGGCTCTGTCTGTTTCGCCTTCTGTTTTTCTCAGTGCAAATTTCTGTGCTTTTTCAGCCAGGTCTGCATCGCCGATAAGGTCTGTCAGCATTTCCAGTTCAGCTGCCAGGTATTCTGCGTCAGGCTTAAGTGCAGGAACTTTGCCTGTTTTTTCTGTGATTTCTGCTGCACGGGCTTTCAGCTGTTCAAAGTCAATAGGGCTTTCCATAATATCACAGAATTTTTCAATATTTCTCAGATACAGCTTTACATATGTCTTTTTAACGCCGTCTGCCAGGCCGTAGTCAAAGTTTACAATACTCTGGCCGCCGTGCTGGTCGTTCTGGTTGGACTGGATAGCAATACAGGCCAGTGCAGAATAGCTGGCGATATCGTTTGGTTCACGCAGGAAACCGTGACCTGTGGAGAAACCGCCTTTAAACAGGCGTTTGATATCAATCTGTGTACAGGTTGTTGTCAGTGCGTAGAAGTCAAAGTCGTGGATGTGGATATAGCCTTCTTTGTGGGCCCGTGCCTGGTCCGGTGCCAGAAGGAACTTGAGATAGTAGTCTTTTGCACCTTCAGAGCCGTATTTCAGCATTGTGCCCATTGCAGTGTCGCCGTCAACATTGGCGTTTTCACGCTTTACATCGCTGTCCAGAGCGTCAGAGAAAGTGATTTCATCAAAGATTTTCATCAGTGATGTGTTTCTTTCACGGATATTGTTTCTGGATGCACGGTAAAGGATGTATTTTTTTGCCACAGAGTCAAAACCGGCTTTCATCAGTTCGATTTCAACCTGGTCCTGGATTTCTTCAACTGTCGGTGTGATGTTGCCGCCCATTTCAACAAAATGTCTTTCTACTGCAACAGCAATTTCTTCTGCCTTTGCAAAATCCATTTTGCCGTCAGCTTCCATAGCTTTGAGCACAGCCATCTTGATTTTGGATATGTCATACATAACCACGCGGCCGTCGCGTTTGATAATACTGTTTAACATTTATATACCCCATTTATCATTATATTATTCAATATATAGTCAGTACATCTATTATACACTCACTATATATTGTGTGTCAAAGGTATTACCCTTGTGTATTTGCACAAATTTAGCGCCAAATATTCTCTGTTATTTCTGCCCGGAAACACTTGCAAAAATGGCATTTAGCTGATACTGATAAATTTTCATATTGTTTATGTGCAATAAGTATAACAGTTGCACAAACAGCAGTCTGTGTAATTTTAAAAAGGGGCGGCGCATAAACTGTTATAAATTACCAACAATTTAAAAAAACTGATACAGGAGAGTTGGTATGGCTGTTTTTACAAAAAAGAAAAAAACAACAGAAACCCACAGACAGATAGACGAACTGAAGGAAGAACTGCGCAGCTGTGAAAGGCTGATGCGCCGCAACCAGGCAATGTTTGAGATGACAGTGGACGACAGTCTGATAGAAGCGAGAATCTATGAGATGAAAAGTCTGGCAAAACACCACGATTATCTTATAAAAAGCCTGCGCCGGCTGATGCAGACAGAACAGGACCAGACTGTAAATGTATAGGAGAACAAAATGGATTTACTTATTTTTATATGCGGTTTATTTATGCTGGCGGCGGTGGCCTGGGGCTTTTCCAAAAGCCGCCACCCTTACATAACAGCCGCAAAAAGCGCTGTCAGCGGCCTGTCCAGCCTGCTGCTGATAAATCTGGTCAGCAGTGCCACAGGCTGCTATATCGCCATAAACGGCTGCACAGTGTTTATAGCCACGGTGCTGTCCCTGCCCGGGGTTTTTGCCCTGCTGGTGATGAAAATTATTTTCAATTATTGATAAACCTGTCTGCCCCGTTGTATAATTGATTAAAAGGACGGCGGAGGCTATTATGGAATTTAAATGGTATACATATGAAGATGAAGGTCTGAAAGACGGTTTTGAAATACGCAGGATGGTTTTCTGCGATGAAGTGGGCTTTTCTGAAGAATTTGAATTTGATGACGGGGACAAAATCTCCCTGCATCTGGTGTGCTATGACGGCGGTGTGCCTGTGTGCAATGCCAGAATTTTCCCGGAAGGTGATGGTGTGTGGCATTTTGGCAGACTGCGGGCACCCCGGATTTACCGCGGCAAAGGCTACGGCAAGGCCACAGTACAGCAGGCAATTGAAAAATGCAGGGAACTGAAAGCGGCAAAAATCACCCTTGGTGCAAAATATGACAAGGTGGGCTTTTACAGAAGCCTTGGCTTTGAAACCTATGGGGAAATTTTTGAAGAAGAGGGCATACCTCATATAAATATGAAGATGGAACTTCTGCAGGAGGTTGAAATGGACAGAAATTTATTTGATATTCCTCATCACGCAAACCTGTTTGCCCTTATTTACAAGGCGGCAGTGGATATGTATGGTGAAAAAGGTGCACTGGCGGCTGACGAAGGCACAAAGCTATACGGCCAGCAGCGCGGCAGCCGTATGGCACAGCGCGCAGCAAAGGACGGGGCACCGCTGACAATGGAAAGCTATCTGCTGTACGGTGAATGGGTGGACAAAAACGGCCGTTCACAGAACAGGGTGGCCGCCCTTGAGCCTGTATACTGCACAGAAGGTGTGGTTTGCGGCTGGTGTGAAGCCTGGAAGGAAGCAGGACTGCTGGAATATGGCAAAAACTACTGTACATATGTGGACAAAAACCTGGTAAAAGGCTTTAATCCGGAATTGGTGCTGGATATAAACAGCGTATTGAGCCAGGGCGGCGATGTGTGCTCCTTCCATTGGAACGGCTTTGCAATGACAGACCCACAGGGCTACAACGCAAAAAAAGCCGCTTTGGGAGACAGGACAATAAAGGATTTCCTGTATCACACAGGTCATCTGCTGAGTGCAATGACACAGGCCATAGCAAAAGAGCTGGGGGCTGATGCCGCTGCAGAAATCAGCAAAAAGGCAATGGCTGACTACGCAGAAATGTATGGTGCCGGTATGGCACAGGCTGTGCTGGCAGAAAGCCTGCAGGATTTTACTGTGGTTGAATACTGATAAAAATCAAAACCATCAGCTAAGCTGGTGGTATGCACAAGCCCTAGAAGGGCATATTACCTGCTCACCTCTTAAGAGGCACTGAAAGTCTGTCTGTTGCATTACACGCACTACAACCACTAAAGTGGTAATATGTCATTCTGAGCGAGTGTAACGA
>JAFULT010000124.1 GCA_017483145.1 Oscillospiraceae bacterium
AAGGAAGCAGGTGTGGACATCATCACAGTTACAGACTCACCGCTGGCCCGTGCCCGTGCAGACAGCATTATGGTGGCGGCCAAAATCAAAAGGGAAGTGGGCATCGAAGTTATGCCGCATCTGTCCTGCCGTGACAAAAACCGGATTTCCCTTAAAGGCAGTCTCATCGGTGCCAGCTTTGAAAATCTGAACAATATTCTTGCCGTTACAGGCGACCCGATTATGCAGGATATTTTCTCCGGCAAATCCGGGGTGTTTGCCTTCAACTCCTACGGCTTGATTTCCTTTATCAACGACCTTAATGTGCAGACATTTCCACAGACACCTTTTGCCGTGGGGGCCGCACTCAATGTAAATGTAAACAATTTTGACAAAGAACTGGAAAGGGCAAAAAAGAAGGTGGAGCACGGGGCAAAATTCTTCCTTACACAGCCTATTTACAACGATGATGCCGTGCAGAATTTTATTCTTGCCGCCAATACACTGTCTGTTCCTGTGCTGGCAGGCTTTATGCCGCCGGCAGGGTACAAAAACGCTGTTTTCCTTCATCACGAAGTAAGCGGCATCACAATTGACGAAGACTTTATTGAAAGCCTTAAGGACAAAACAAGGGAAGAAGTAGTGGAAATTTCCACAGACTACTGCTTCAATCTTGCTAAAAAAATTGCAGGTTGCCGGGGTGGTTTCTATCTGATGACACCTATGAAACGTGTGGACCTGACTGTCCGCCTTTCTGAAAAAATAAGAGGTTACCTTGATGGCGAAAACTGATTTCACAATAGATAAAGCAGAAGTCCTGCGTTACCGGGGGCACCGCGGTGCAGATGTGCCACCCCGGACTGACAGGCTGGCACAGGAAATGACTGACAGTATTTACAGCCATATATCCCCGCGCCATATTGCCGGCAGGTTTTCTGTCACACAGGCAGAAAACGGTGTACTGCTGGAAAATGGTCTGCTGCTGCAGGGGCAGGATATCAGAAAACATCTTGCAGGATGTGATGAATGCTATATAATCTGTGCCACGGTAGGGGTACAGGCAGACGGTTTTATCCGCAGTCAGCTGGCAATGGGCAGTATTTACGGTCTTATGGCAGATGCCGCCGCCACTGCCGCCATTGAAAGCTATTGTGACAAAGTGGAATCAGACCTGCGCACAGAACTTAAAAAGGAAAACCGCTTTCTCACCTGGCGTTACAGCCCGGGCTACGGGGATTTCCCTTTTACACAGCAGCCGGATATTTTGTCCCTGCTGCAGGCGGATAAGTTAATCGGTGTCAGCTGTACAGACAGCTGTCTTATGATACCTGCAAAGTCCGTTACAGCCGTTATGGGCATTGCAAAGACAAAGCCTGCAGACAAAACACGCAGCTGTGACAGATGCCCAAACAGAGAAAACTGCAACTTTTCCTGCAGATAAATCAAAACGAGGAATATAACTATGAATGTTCTTGAATATATAAAAAACAATGTGCTGTTTCTGGACGGTGCCATGGGCACAGTCCTGCAGAACAGCGGCATTTCTCCGGGCAAATACCCGGAAGCTATGAATCTCACACATCCTGATGTGGTATATGGTGTACACGATGCATATTTTTCAGCCGGCACAAAGCTGGTGCTGACAAATACCTTTGGCGCATCTGCCCATAAAATGGCAGGCTGTGATTACACACCACAGCAGGTTATTGAAGCCGGTGTAAAGATTGCCCGTTCAGCTGCAGAAAAACACGGCGGTTTTGTGGCACTGGATATCGGTCCTCTTGGTCAGTTGCTGGAGCCAATGGGCACACTGACTTTTGAACAGGCCTATGAAGACTTTGCAATGCAGGTAAAAGCAGGTGCCGCCGCAGGCGCAGACCTGGTTTTTATCGAAACAATGACAGACCTGTATGAAGTAAAGGCGGCTGTCCTTGCAGTAAAGGAAACCAGCAACCTGCCTGTATTCACCACAATGAGCTTTGAGCAGAATATGCACACATTTGCTGGCACATCACTTTCTTCAATGGCCATTACTCTGGACAGCCTTGGTGTAGACGCCCTGGGTATCAACTGTTCACTTGGTCCTGTGGAAATGCTGCCAATGGCAAGGGAAATGAAAAAATGGACAGACAAGCCGCTGATTATCAAACCTAACGCCGGTCTGCCCTGCCTTGTAAATTACAAAACAGTTTATAATATCACAAACGAAGAATTTGCATCAGCAATGGAAGAAATTATGTCCCTTGGTGTGAATATCGTGGGCGGCTGTTGTGGTACAAACCCGGATATGCTGAAATTCTTCTTTGACAGGGCAAAAAACAGGACAAAAACAGATGTTTATGCCCACAAACCTGTCAGCGCTGTGTGTTCATCCGGCAAAACTGTGGTGATTGACGGTGTAAAAATCATAGGCGAAAGAATCAACCCTACAGGCAAAGCTTTGTTCAAAAAAGCCCTGGAAACAAACGACCTGGACTACATTGCCCGCCAGGCAGTGGAACAGATGAACGCCGGGGCAGATATCCTGGATGTAAATGTGGGTCATCTGGGCATCGATGAAAAAGAAATGATGGTAAAGGTTGTAAAGAAGATTCAGTCTGTGTGCAATCTGCCACTGCAGATTGACTCGTCAAATGCGGATGTAATCGAAGCAGGCCTGCGTGTTTGCAACGGCAAGGCCATTGTAAACAGCGTAAACGGCGAAGATGAAAAACTTTCAGCTATCCTGCCAATAGCAAAAAAATACGGTGCGGCGGTGCTGGGTCTTACCCTTGACGAAAATGGTATACCGGAAAAGGCAGAAGACAGATTTGCAATTGCAGAAAAAATCCTGTCTGCCGCCACAGCCCATGGCATCAGAAAAGAAGATGTGTTTATAGACTGCCTTACACTGGCATCCTCCGCACAGCCGGAAGGTGCAATGGAAACCCTGAAAGCAGTAAATATGGTTTCCGCGCAGCTGGGGCTGAAAACCACCCTTGGAGTGTCCAATATTTCCTTTGGTCTGCCAAACAGGGAACTGCTGAATTCATCCTTTATGACAATGGCAATGTACAACGGGCTGAATATGCCTATTATCAATCCTAATGTTTCTGCAATGACAGACGCTGTGTATGCATACAACCAGCTGTCCTGTGCAGATGCCGGCGGCAAGGAATATATCGCCCGCTTTGCAGACAGACAGGCTGTAAAGGCGCAGTCCACGGAATACACACTGGAAAGCCTGATTTCCCTTGGCCTTGATGCTGAAACAAAAACAGCGGTAAAAGACCTGCTGAAAGAGAAACAGCCACTTGAAATAGTGCAGGAAAAACTGATTCCTGCCCTTGACAAAGTGGGCAAGGATTATGAAAGCGGCATAATTTTCCTGCCACAGCTTATGCAGTCAGCAGAAGCTGCCAAAAAAGGCTTTGAAGCAATAAATGAACATATTGCCGCCACCGGCAACACAGATTATGAGAAAAAAGGCCCTGTGATTATTGCCACAGTAAAAGGTGATGTACACGATATAGGCAAAAATATCGTAAAAACTGTTATGGAAAATTACGGCTATGAAGTAATCGACCTTGGCAAGGATGTATCCCCGGAAGCTGTGGTCAAAGCGGCACAGGAAAAAGGTGCAAAACTGGTGGGACTGTCTGCCCTTATGACCACCACAGTGAAGGCTATGCAGGAAACTATTGAAAAACTGAAACTGGCCGGCTGTACAGCGCCTGTAATGGTGGGCGGTGCAGTGCTGACAGCAGACTTTTCACAGGAAATCGGTGCTGATTTCTATGCCAGGGACGCACAGGCCGCAGTGGAAATAGCCAAAAAAGTAATCGGTTAGCTGTTGCTATAGATGTGAAAATATGGTAGAATTATTTCAAATATCTACGAGAGGAAATACATACAATGGCAAAATTATCTATTGAATCCACAATCAAAGAACTTCTGGCTAACGAAATGGTAAAAGACAAACTGGATGAACTTATTCCAGGTCTTACAAAAAATCCACTGGTTCTGCTGGCAAAAAATGAATCTCTGAAAGACATCATTGACAAAGTTGATGACTTTATTGACGATGAAACAATCGACAAAATCATCAAATTCCTTGAAGAACTTAAAGACAAAAACTAATATTATTTGAAATAAAAGCAGGGTGCGGCCCTGCTTTTGTTTTTTGTGAAAAATAAGAGAAAGAAATATCAGAATTATTGCTTGTAAAAATATATTATGTTATAAATAAATGGACAACATGTGAAAAGAAGGTGTGTTTATGAAAAAAATTATCAGCTTATTCCTTGTGATGATAATGCTTTTATCCATAACTGCATGCAGCGGTCAGCAAGCTGATGCAGACACATCCTCTATAGTATCAAACAACAACCGCAATATTTTTATAACAGAGGATAATGAGAATATTTATTTTTCCTGTGGTGATGCTGTAAAGAAGATGTCAAAAGCGGATGATACTGTTACAGACATATATGTTGCAGAAAGTGAAGATGCTTACCCACGTGATATACAATGCCTTGATGGCAGATTGTATTGGTTTGCCAAAAACAGAATTCTGTATTCATCTGATACAGATGGCAATAATCTGAAACAGGCAGATATTTCTTTTTACCGTACAGAAAATATCCCTGATATGTGGGGCTTGCCAAGCTTTTATACATATAATGGCATACTGTATCTTGTATCCGGATACACTCTGATTCCGTACAGCATAAACCCGGATACTCTGGCACTTGAACGGGCGGAAAATGATATAAGATTTATGTATATTGCTGAGGATGGCAGCAAATATAATGCCAAAGCCCGTTTCTATAAAAATGATGGAGATGAAAAGATTACTCTTTCGCCTGAAGTGGGTGGAAGCCTGCTGTACAACAGGATAAACTATTCACAGGATTATATTTTCTTTGCTTTTGTGGAAACATCAGACAATCCAAAGGCCACATTGTATCGCGTGGATACATCCGGCGAAAACAAAATTGCAGTAAAAGATTTCAATATAGACGAACAATGTGATTTGCAGTATGACAACCGGTATGTATATCTGAAAGCAGAAAACAGCTTTATCAGAATAGACAAGCATACATTGGAACAGAAAGATATTACAGACATTGTAAATCCGTATGAACATACATATGATGTTGCAGACGGAAAGTTTTTCCAATTACTTGAAGCACCTGCATATTATATAGATGTTGGAACCGGCATAAAAACAGATATTTGAACAAATAAAAATAACCCCCGCTTTCCCTGCGGGGGTTTATTCTTTATATATGGTCTCATGGGTTTCCATTTCCATCACAGAATATGCAGTAATCTCTGCATATTCACTCTCCTTAATTTATTTTTTATAAATCACCTCTCTTTTGTGTGGTTTATCAGAATTCTTTTTCGGAATATGCTTTTGCAGCTCTTTTTACAAATTCAACTACTCTCATTATTTTGTCTCCTTCCTCATTTTGTAAAGTATATACAGTGTCAGATTATTTGTTGGCATAGCTTTTTGCAGCGCCTTTCATAAATTTTACAATGCTCATAATGTTTCTCCTTTCAGTGTAGTGGTTGATTTTAGTTATTTGTTTGCGTAGCTTCTTGCAGCTTCTTTCAGATATTTTACGATGCTCATAATATTTCCCCTTTCAATGTAGTGACTGTTTCAATTATTTGTTTGCATAGCTTCTTGCAGCTTCTTTCAGATATTTTACGATGCTCATAATGTTTCTCCTTTCAGTATAGTGACTGTTTCAATTATTTGTTTGCATAGCTTCTTGCAGCTTCTTTCAGATATTTTACGATGCTCATAATATTTCTCCTTTCAGTATAGTGAATGTCTTAATTATTTATTGGCATAAGCTTTTGCAGCGTTTTTCATAAATCTTACAATACTCATTATTTATTCCTCCTTTTAATAAAATCTTGGTTTGTTGCCGGCAACCTGTCTGCCATTGTTCAGGCAGGTTGTAGGTGTACAGATTATTACCATTTTTCCTCCTGGTATTATTGTGTTCCAGCTGTGGACCTTTGTCCTCTTGCTGTAACTATAATATACAACAGATTTTTGACTTTGTCAACAAAATAATTGTGATATTTTTGTGCAAAACGTATAATGTAAAATAACAAAATTATATATTTGCATAAAAATATTAATATAAATTTAGTAAAAATCAATAATAATTAATTAAATCAATAAAAAAGTTATTCGATACTTAATTATCGAATAACTTTTTATGCACAACATACAATATAAAAAAGATGCTTTTATGCACAATAAACAAAGCAGGGAATATTATCCCTGCTTTGCACTTATCCGTGTGTAAAAAATCTTCTGTCCATATATTTCTGTGCCACAGTATAGGGGTCTTCGTGATAATCTGTGTTGTCATATGGCTCGTGATATACATCCTTTATGCCGTTTCTTTTCCAGCGGGGAGTCTGTTCTGTGTCCTCCGGGTCCAGCGGGCCTGCATATTCATCGGCAAAATACATATCTTCCACATACCGGTTGTATTCCGTATTGTTGCTGTTTGTGGCACGGCGTGGGAAATTATACTTGTTCTTTTTCATAACACACCGCCTTATTTTTCCCTCTGTGCCAGGTCTTCATAGTCCAGCAGATCCGGGAAAGTTTCTGCATACACAGTAGCCGCCAGTGTTTCCTTCATTTCTTCCAGCAGCATTTCGTCATAGGTGTCAGCCATCATTGCTGCTGTAGGGTTTATATTTTTCTTGTTGTCAGACACACGGGGTGCCTTGTATTTGTTCTTTCTTTTTTCAGACATATGGTTTGTACCTCCTGTGGCTATATTATCTGCAGGGATATAAAAATTAGTATTCCAAATACTGGAATTAATCATTTCTTAAGAAAAATATTGGTATTTCTTAATAAATAATGTATAATGTAAAAAATATGTAAAATTAATATAAAAAAGGAAAATATATGAGAGCAAAGGTAGATACCACCGCACTGGTGCACCCGGCACTTATGAACGAAAATACAATAAATGTTTACCGCATCAGTGTTGCCATGAAAGACACGGTTGACCCTGTTGTCCTGCAGCAGTCGCTGAACACAATGGTAAAAAGATTTCCTATGATATGCTGCCGTATGGCAAAGGATAATTTCTGGTATTACACAGAAGGTCTGGGCAAAATAACCGCCACAGAAGACAGCGGCAGAATCCTTGCATCCCTTACGCCGGAAAATGTTTTTCAGCAGGCCACAAACATTATGTATTCCGGCAACAAAATTATTATGGAATCTTTCCATTCGGTGGCAGACGGTTTTGGCGCCTTTACATTTATGAACGGTCTGCTGGGGGAATACGGCCGCCTGAAATACAACACAGAGTTAGAGCCTGCGTATTGGGGCACAGCCACAGAAGAGGAAGTTGAAGACGGTTTTCTCCGCTATGGCAATGCAAAAGGTCGTGCTGCAAAGCCTGTAAAGATAAGACGTCCTTTCTCTTTCCCAAAAAGATATCCGGGTGACCCGCTGAACTTTACCACTTTTTCAATGAATGCAAAAGAAATGAAAAAACTGGCCAGACAGTACCGGTGCACATTGAACGAACTGATTCTGGCAATGGTTTACAGTGCTATTTTCAAACTTGACGACACAAAGGACAAAGACATTGTGGTGGCTGTGCCGATAAATCTGCGCAACAAGTTTGAATCTCCGTCCCTGCGCAATTTTTCTTATCTGGCATCTGCCGTACTGCGCAACACAGGCAGTACAATGGCAGAAATCATCCGCGAAATACGCACACAGCTGCACAAACAGAACAACAAAGAGTTCCTGCATAAGGCCATTACAGATATTGCCCGCCTTGGCGGCAGTCCTTTTATGAAAATGTGCCCGCTGTCTGTAAAGAACTTCTTTATCCGCCTTGGGGTAAAGCTGGGTGCGGACAAAACCTGTATGACGGTGTCAAACCTTGGTGACCTGTCATATATGTTGCCTGCGGCAGCGGATTATATTGACCATATTAATATTATGCTTTCTCCGCGCCGCAACAGCCCGTACAACTGCTGTGTGTCCACTATGAACGGCAATCTGAACATTACATTTACCCATGGTCCGGTGGAAGACCCTTTCCTGTGCGGTATAGTAAACTGGTTGCAGCAGAACAATATAAGCTATGCAACACAGCTGCATTGAATAAAGTATAAAAACTACAGGCACAGCAGTTTCTGCTGTGCCTGTTGCTTATACATATATGTTATGATAATATTTAATCAATAAACTGATGTTCAAAGGGTGTATTATGAAAAAATTATTGTCTGTCTTGCTTGCTCTGGCAGTGGTAGGCTGCAGTAAAGAGCCTGCCCCACGGAACAGGGAAGTACCTGTGGCAGAAAATTATTACACAGTGTGTGAATACATAGCCGGCTATATTCAGCCCGCACTGGGCGGCCGGTATGAACTGCTGCGCCACACAGACGGCAGTGCTGATATTATTTATACAGATATTGCCACAGCCACAAGAAAACCCCTTGGCGCAGACACCACAGTGGAAATACCCCATGATGTGGTAACCGGTATATTCACCCGGGACGGATATCTGTACCATTATTTTCATGGCGCACCGCTGGGAATGAAAGAAGAAAATGATACAGCAGTGCTTTATCAGTATACTCCGGAGGGAAAACTGCTGCAGACCTGTGAAATCGGCACAGATATTGAGCCGGATATGGACTCTGCCGTAGTATCTGACGGCAAGTGGCTTTATTTTTCCGGCAGTGAACTGGTGTACGAAGATGGAAAAGTGGCAGAAAGCACATCCCATATATTTGCAATCAATCAGGACAATATGGAAATTAAAAAAGTGTATTCTCCACAGCAGGCTTCTGTTGATATATTATGCGGCTATAAAGGCAGTCTGGTTACAGAGACTGAATATTACAGCAATGACAAAAACGGTAATCAGCAGTCCAAAAGCCGGCTGGAAAT
>JAFULT010000125.1 GCA_017483145.1 Oscillospiraceae bacterium
CTGTGTTCGCCCGTTGTAAGGAACGCCGCAATGCGGCTAATATTATTATGGTTGAGTTCACAGTTCTGCTTTTTTATGGCCTTGGCCGCGCTCCACCGTAGCGGCCATTTGCGCATGGTCGGCGGCGTAGCCGCCTTCCACGGCAAACCGGCATGCATTGCCCTTAAGGGCAATGACGGCGCTAAACTATAATTTACCAAATTCCATATCGTTAAATTTACATAAATTTTATTGTAAATTTACATAAATCTTACAAAAATGCCAGAAAAGCAAGACAAAACATTTTAATAGTGTTATTATAGAGAAAATAGATATTTTTTTATTAATAAAACACATACAACTTATGGTGTTTTATAAAAGAAAGGGGCTTGTAATGACAGTATCTGATGCTTTGTCACTTTGTGGCGGTCTTGGTATGTTCCTTTTTGGTATGCATATGATGAGTGACGGACTGGAAGCTGCCGCCGGCGAAAAAATGAAAAAAATGCTGGAAAAACTGACGTCCAATACCTTTATGGGTGTTATAATCGGTACGGTTATCACTGCACTTATCCAGTCTTCATCTGCCACAACAGTTATGCTGGTTGGCTTTGTAAACTCCGGGCTTATGTCGCTGTCCCAGACGGTGGGCATAATTATGGGGGCAAATATCGGTGCCACTATGAACGGTGTCCTGCTGGCAGTTGGCATAGGTGAGCTTGCACCGGCAATTGTATTTGTGGGTGCCTGCCTTATTATGTTCACAAAAAAGGAAAAGCTCGATCAGATTGGCAATATTATTATAGGCCTTGGCATACTGTTTCTCGGTATGAATATGATGAGCGGCGCTATGGCCGGCCTGCGTGAGTCAGAGCGGTTTATCCATCTTATCACAACATTCAGAAATCCGCTGATAGGTGTGGCAGTAGGTACTTTGTTCACAGCGGTTATACAGTCTTCATCTGCTACAGTAGGTATACTTGAAAGCCTTGCCATGGCGGGCCTTATCACTCTGGATAGCGGTGTTTATGTAATGTTCGGTGCAACTATCGGCACCTGTATAACAGCGGCCATTGCATCCATCGGCACTACCACAAATGCAAAACGTGTTGCTGTCATCCACCTGCTGTTCAATGTAATAGGTACAGTTGTGTTTGTTGCAGGCTGTCAGGTGATTCCTTTTGTGGGAATTGTTGAACATATGTTCCCGGCTTCTGTTTCTGTGCAGATAGCCAATGCACATGTTATTTTCAAAATTGTCACCACAGTGCTGCTGTTCCCGTTCGCGGGCTGGCTGGTAAAAATGGCAAATAATATTATAAAGGACAAAGGCGAAAAAGACAGAAGGCTGACAATTTCTGAAAGAGCCAAAACCATGGCAGGCTACAATGTGGGCAACAGTGCTATTGCGGTTTCACTTATCAACAGGGAAATCAACTATATGTATGATATAGCCCTGAACAATATCAAACTCAGCTTTGATGCCCTTATCAACAGGGATGATACCCACATAGCTGAAATACGTGCCAATGAAGATACCCTGGACCGGCTGAATCATGAAATTTCCAATTTTATCTCCGGCGTTATCGTAAATAAAATGCCCCTGCGAGATAGTGAAATTATCAGCGGATATTTCCGTCTGGTTACAAATATTGAAAGAATCGGCGACCATGCAATGAACTTTGCAGGTTACGTAAAGGATATACTGGCACAGGATATAGAATTTTCTGACAGGGCAATGTCTGAAATAAATATTATGAGAGATGCTGCAATTCAGTCTATGGAACTGCTGCTGGGTGACCAGAGCGAAAAAGCTGCACAGCTGCTGGAAAAGGTTTCACAGGCAGAACAGTACATAGATGACCTGACAGATGACTACCGCAATGCACAGATGGAAAGAATGAAAACCACCACCTGTTCTCCGGAAGCCAGCGTAATCTATGCAGAAATGCTGACAGACTTTGAACGTATCGGTGACCATCTTTTGAATATAGCACAGGAATTCAACCGTATGTATCCTTCAAAATAATACATAACAGTAAAAAAGACTACCCGGCGGGTAGTCTTTTTTTGCGTTTGTCAATAATCCGGTCTGTAGTGTAGGATTATCCTTTATTCTTTTCTCTCAGGTAACATACCGGGCACAATGATTCATATTCCACATTGTTCTGGTTGTCAATAGCCACCTGTTCACCTTCAAATACAAATATACCGTTGATTTTTCTGGCGTTGAACATAGCTTTTTTGCCGCAACGGCAGATGGTTTTCAATTCTTCAATACTGTGTGCCAGTTCCAGCAGTCTGCTGGATGCTGCAAATCCATTGGTGAGAAAATCTGTTCTCAGTCCGTAACATATTACAGGGATATCCATACTTACTGCTGTCCAGAACAGCTCTTCTGCCTGTGATACAGTAAGAAACTGACATTCGTCCACAAATATGCAGTGCAGGCTGCCGTTTTTTTCAATATCACTGTTTACAACAGACTGTATGCTGTCATCGGCCGCCAGCAGGTAGTCAACTTTTCTGGACACACCCAGCCTGCTGACAACGCTGTCAGCTCCTTTGGTATCTATCAAAGGTTTGATTATCACTGTGCGCATGCCGCGTTCTTCATAGTTGTGTGCAGACTGCAGCAGCATAGTGGACTTGCCGCTGTTCATAGCGCCGTATTTGAAATAAAGTTTAGCCATTTTTATTCCTGTGGTTCGTCATCTTTGTGTGTGATTCTGTATGAAAGTGACATCAGGCTGTCACGCAGATGTACATTTTCAACGATAAGATTGTCGTCATACACGCTGAAGTCAAAGTGTGAATAGTTCCATATGCCTTTTACACCGCTTTTGATAACCTGTGGGGCCAGTTCTTCAGCAGATTCCTTGGATGTACATGCGATAATAACATCTATATGTTCTTTCTGACAGTATTCCACAAAATTGTCTATAGAAAGGATTTCCAGACCGAAAAGTTTGTTACCGATAATTGCTTTGTCATTGTCAAAAACAGCAATCAGTTCAACACCTGTGTTTTCCTTGATAACAAAGTTTGCAATTGTAATACCCATATTGCCTGCACCCAGCAGAACAGCGCGCAGTTTGTTTTCAGGGAACAGCAGCCTTTCAATTTCGCTGTGGAGCAGTTCTACAGAATAGCCCACACCCTGCTGACCAAAACCGCCAAAGCAGTTGAAGTCCTGACGCACCTGGCTTGGGGTGGAACCCATTATATTTGCCAGCTGGCTGGAGGATATACGGGACACACCATTGTTCTTAAGGTCAGTGATGTATCTGTAATATCTTGGTAAACGACGGATTACCGGTAAAGATGCTTTTAAATGAGACATACAAATACCGCCTTTCTGAAATTATTAATAATATTAATTATACTACAATTTAGTAGTTTGTCAAATTTTAGACAAAGATTTTTTGTGAATTTTTTGTCCGGCTGTGGCCTACACTGTAAAAAAACAGGAGGACAGAAACAGACATGGAAGAAAACAGTAAAAATGATTATGAAAAAGACGGGGTGGTGGAAAAAACAAAGGGCAGACATCCTATACACTGTCTTACGATAATCGGGCAGGTGGAAGGACATGCAGACGCAGGCGGTTCTATGAAAACCACCAAATATGAACATGTTATCCCACAGCTGATACGGGTGGAGGAGGATCCGGACATAAAAGGCCTGCTGGTGATACTGAATACAGTGGGGGGAGATGTGGAAGCGGGGCTGGCTCTGTCAGAACTTATATGCGGTATGACAAAGCCAACGGCCAGCCTTGTGCTGGGAGGCGGACATTCCATAGGCATACCGCTGGCAGTGTCTGCAGACCGTTCCTTTATAGTGCCCACCGCCACAATGACAATACACCCGGTGCGCCACAGCGGTACTGTGCTGGGTGTCAGCCAGACAATGGACTATCTCAAAGCCATACAGGACAGGATAACAGGTTTTGTGGCGGCCAACAGCAACATTTCACAGCACCGATTCACACAGCTGATGATGAACACAGGCCAGCTGGTAATGGATGTGGGCACCGTGGTAAACGGCACACAGGCGGTGGAAGAAGGTCTGATAGACCAGATAGGCTATCTGTCCGATGCCATAGAGTTTCTTTATTCAGAGATTGAAAAAGACAAATAACAGTTTAAAAAATCATAAATATATGATATAATAATATGATGTAAAATTATGTTATCAAATTAAATGCCCGGCAGAACCGGGTTTACATATACGGAGGCAATCTATGACAATTTTTGACGCTGTTATGCAGGGAATTATCCAGGGGCTTACAGAGTTCCTGCCTATATCCAGCGACGGACATCTTTCAATTTATCAGCACTTTACAGGCAACTATGGCGACAGTGCCCTTATATTCACCCTTATGCTTCATCTGGGCACACTTGTGGCAGTGCTGGTTACATACAGGGAAACAATTTTTGAGCTTATAGGCGAAGCATTCTCCATGCTTTACGACCTTTTCCACCGCCGTCTTTTCGGCCGTCAGCCAAACCGGACCAGAAAAATGATATATATGCTGGTGGTTACAACCCTGCCGCTTTTCGGCTTTGTGCTGATAAAGGACTTTATCACATCCTTTGCAGAAGACAGCGACATAATTGTGGAAGGTCTGTGCTTCCTGTTTACTGCTGTAATGCTTTTTATGGCCGCAAAATCAGTAAAAGGCAGAAAAACAGCAAGGGAAATGACAGTAAGGGATGCCCTTATCATAGGCATTTTCCAGGGGCTGGCAATACTGCCGGGTGTATCCCGTTCCGGTTCCACCATTTCCAGCGGTCTGCTGTTGGGCTACAGCAAGGAATATATGGTTACATATTCATTTATTCTCAGCATTCCTGCAATCCTTGGCGCATGCGTGCTTGATATTCCTGAAATTATGGCAGCGGGTATGGTTTATTCCTGGCCGGTTATCATTGCCGGTCTTGTATCCAGTGCAATAGTGGGTTTTCTGGCAATCAGGCTTATCCGCTATCTGGTAATTAATGACAAATTCATTGTTTTTTCATATTACACGTTTATACTTGGTATAGTTGTATTTATCATCGGCCTTGCCGAAAAATTTATGGGAATCACATTTGTGATTTAAGGAGACATTATGGCAAACAAATCAGGGGCAAAGAAACCTGCCACAAAATCTACTGCTAAAAAGACCACGGCGTCAAAAAGCAACGCAAAAACCGCCACAGGCAAAAAACGTGGCCGCCCGTCAAAGCAGACCAAAAAGAAAGCGGATATCAACCGCGCCTGGAGCATAGTAATGTTTGCTTTCGGGCTGATTCTCACAGCAATGGCCTTTGTGCCGGGAGAAAAATTCTGGGCATATCTGCGCCTTAACTTCCTGCTGGGTGTGTTTGGCTTTTCCAGTTACTTTATCGGTCCGGTACTGCTTTACATAGGTGCGCTGACAGTCAGCGACAAACCTGTAAAACTGAAAATGTTCTGGGCAACAGGCTTTATTCTGCTGCTGTCCAATTTTATGCAGATATTCTTTATAGGCGACCCTCCGGGTGCGGATATTGCTGAAAAGCTGATAGCCCTGCACACACTGGGCAAAACAACTGTATTCAGCGGCGGTGCCGTTTCCTGCACACTTGCCCTGCCTTTGCAGGCGGCTTTTGGTGCTGCAGCGTCAAAAATCATCATTCTGGTGCTGACAGTTACATTCTTTATGTTCCTTACAGATACCACACCGTATGATATTTACATAAAGATGAAAGAAAAGGCAGCTGAAGAAAAAGAACTGCTGGCACAGCAGATGGAAGCCAGCCGTGCCGCAAAAGCTGAAAGACAACGGGAAAAGGAACGGAAAAGGGCAGAAGCAGAACAGCTGCGACTGGAAGCTGAAAAGGAAAGACAGATTCTGGAAGCCACAAAACCTAAATTCAGAAACAAAAAGATTGATTTTGAAATAGATGACAAGCCTTCTGTGGATGTGCTGGAAGAAGTTCCTGACTTTGCAGAAGTTGATGTGGAAGAAAAGGTACAGCAGACTTTTGACGATGTGAAAGAAGAAAAATCCATCGAACAGCAGAAAATTGATGAAATAATGAAAAAGCTGAATCTTTCCCACAGCAATGATTCTGCTGAACAGACAAAGAAAGAAGCCACAGAAAAAACTCTCACAGAGATTGAAAAAGCCAAAAACACCCTTACAGAACGGGAAAAAGCGGCGATTGTGCCGGTAAGTGAAATGGCACCGGAACTGGCACCGGAAGACAAGGCATATATTTATAAGCATCCGCCTATTGACCTGTTTGAAAAAGGCGGCATAAACAACCGGGGCGATGTGGAAAATGAACTGAAAAGCAATGCCAAAAAACTGGTGGACACCCTGGAAAGCTTTGGTGTACAGACAAGAATCATCGATATCAGCCGTGGCCCTGCTGTTACCCGCTATGAACTGCAGCCTCTGGCAGGGGTGAAAATCAGCAAGATTACAAACCTTGCAGACGATATTGCCCTTAACCTTGCGGCCAGCGGCGTAAGAATTGAAGCACCTATTCCAAACAAAGCGGCTGTGGGCATTGAAGTGCCAAACAAAAAAGGCAGCAGCGTAAATATCAGAACTATATTTGAAAGCCGGCAGTTCCGCAATGCAACCAGCCCGCTGACAATTGCCCTGGGTATGGATATTGCAGGCAATGTGGTTACTACAGACCTTACCAGAATGCCACATCTGCTTATTGCAGGTTCTACAGGCAGCGGTAAATCTGTATGTGTGAATGCCATCATCACATCCTTCCTGTACAAATCCAGTCCGGAAGATGTGAAACTTATCCTTATTGACCCTAAAGTGGTTGAACTGGCTGAATACAACGGTATTCCACACCTTATGATGCCTGTTGTTACAGAGCCTAAAAAAGCGGCCGGTGCCCTTGGCGGTGCAGTTGCAGAAATGGAAAAACGCTACCGACTGTTTGCAGAAAACTCTGTAAGGGACATCAAATCCTTCAACAGGCTGGCAGCGGCACAGCCGGAGCTGGCTCTGGAAAAAATGCCGTATATCGCAGTTATCATCGACGAATTGGCAGACCTTATGATGGTTGCCGGCAAAGAGGTGGAAGACTATATCTGCCGCCTTGCACAGAAAGCCCGTGCAGCAGGCATTCATCTGATTGTTGCCACACAGAGACCGTCAGTTGATGTTATCACAGGTCTTATCAAGGCCAACATCCCGGCCAGAATCGCATTTGCAGTTTCCTCACAGGTAGACAGCCGCACAATTCTTGACGGCGGCGGTGCTGAAAAACTGCTGGGTATGGGCGATATGCTGTTCCTGCCTCTGGGCGCCAGCAAGCCTATTCGTGTACAGGGCACATATGTAAGAGATGAAGAAATATCCAGAGTGATTGAGTTTGTAAAACGCGATTTCGTGGCTGAATACAACCAGGAAATGATTGAAAATATGGAAAAACTGTCTGTCAAAGACAAAGGCGGCTCTTCCGGTTCTGACGATGGTGGTGAAGCAAGGGATGAAATGCTGCCAAAAGCCATTGAAGTTGTGGTGGAAGCCGGACAGGCGTCCACATCACTGCTGCAGCGCAGACTGAAACTGGGTTATGCCCGTGCCGCCCGCATTATGGACGAAATGGAATCAATGGGCATCATCGGACCATATGAAGGCAGTAAACCGCGTCAGGTACTTATCACAAAAAACCAGTGGCTGGAAATGACTCTCAGCCAGGGTGAATAATATTATAAATTTTCCGTAGGGGACGGCCTCCGGGACGTCCCGCTTTATATAAAAATGAAAGGACACCTATGTATACAGAATTTTTACCGATTTCAAGACAGGAAATGATAGAAAAAGGCATAGACCAGCCGGACTTTGTTGTGGTTGGCGGCGATGCATATGTTGACCACCCATCATTTGGCACAGCGGTAATCGCACGTCTGGTGGAAGCACTTGGTTTCAAAGTGTGTATCCTTGCACAGCCTGCCTTTGACAGCTGTGAAAGCTTCAAGGAATTCGGCAAGCCAAAATACGGCTTCCTTATCGGCAGTGGCAATGTGGACAGTATGGTTACACATTACACAGTTGCCAAACGCCGCCGTGATACAGACGACTATTCACCGGGTGGCAAAGGGGGGCTGCGCCCGGACAGAGCGCTGACTGTTTACAGCCGCCTTGCAAAGCAGGCATACCCGGACCTGCCGGTAGTTATCGGCGGCATTGAAGGCTCTCTGCGCCGTTTTGCCCATTATGACTACTGGAATGACGAAGTTATGCCCTCAATCCTTATTGATACAGGTGCAGACATCCTTTCCTACGGTATGTCAGAAAGACAGACATACGAAATTGTTACCCGCCTGGCAAAAGGTGAATCTATTGATTCCATGACAGATATACCTGGCACCTGCTATCTGACAACACAGGACAGACTGCCACAGGGCTATGTGGAATGTGCCGGTTTCAACAGGGTGAAATCAGATAAGATAGCATATTCAAAAGCAACACGCCTGCAGATGGAAAACCAGGACCATATCAAAGGCAAAACAATTGTACAGAAACAGACAGAGCAGCTGTATATGGTGCAGAATCCGCCTGCAAGACCGCTTTACAGAAAAGAACTGGACAAACTGTTCACACTGCCGTTTACACGTCTGCCACACCCAAGCTATGAAAAATTGGGCGGTGTGCCATCCATCAGAGAAGTGGAATTTTCCATTATACATAACCGTGGATGCTTCGGCGGCTGCAATTTCTGCGCCATCACAATGCACCAGGGCCGTTTTGTAACCAGCCGCAGCCACGAAAGTGTGGTACGGGAAGCCGAAATGATTACAAAATCACCTAATTTCAAAGGCTACATCCACGACATCGGCGGCCCTACAGCTGATTTCCGTTTCCCATCCTGCCGCAAACAGGTTACAGAAGGTATGTGTACAGACAGAAAATGCCTTGCACCTACACCTTGTCCAAACCTGCTGGTAGACCATAGCGACTATCTGGAACTGCTGCGTAAGGTAAGAAATATTGAAGGTGTGAAAAAGGTATTTGTCCGTTCCGGCCTGCGTTTTGACTATATGATGCAGGAAAAGAACGACGAATTCATCACAGAACTGGCACAGTACCACGTCAGCGGTCAGCTGAAGGTTGCACCGGAACATCTGTCCAACAACACTCTTAAACATATGGGCAAACCGCCAATCGGCGTCTATGACAGATTCTCCAAAAAATTCTATCAGGTTACAAAGAAAATAGGCAAAGAACAGTACCTTGTTCCTTACCTTATGTCCAGCCATCCGGGCAGCACAATCAAGGATGCGGTGGACTTGGCTGTATACCTTGCTAAAAACCATATCCGTCCGGAACAGGTACAGGATTTCTATCCTACACCGGGCACAATCTCCACATCAATGTACTACACCGGTCTGGACCCATACACACTTAAACCTGTTTATGTGGCAAAGGACAGGGAAGAAAAGGCCCTGCAGCGTGCACTTCTCCAGTATTACAACCCTAAAAACAGACAGAAAGTAATGGATGCACTGAAAAAGGTACATCGTGAAGACCTTATTCCGCTTCTGCTTGGCACAACACCAAGGGCAAAAACAGAAATGGCGGCCAAAGGACACACACCACAGCGCAAAAAGAAACCAGCCGCTGACTGGAGAGAAATACAGAAAAGAAATAAACGGATAGGCAACAAGAAATAGTGAAAAAGATTAAATTCATAAAATTGTTATCCCTGCTTATGTCGGTATGTCTGCTGTTTACAGCCTGCACAGCAGTGGAACAACAGTCTTCTGCGCCACCGCGGACGGATTTTGCCAACACAGTCACTATGCTGGATGTGGGGCAGGCGGCCTGTACACTTATTGAAAGTGACGGCCGGTTCTGCCTTATAGATGCAGGCAAATCCGGCGGCAGTACAGATATAGTATCATATCTTACTGAACGCAATGTGGAAAAGCTGGATGTTTTTGTGATTTCCCATTTTCACTATGACCATACATCCCACGCTATGGATGTTATCAGAAATTTTGATATCGGCACGGTGATTATTCCCACTCTTACAGAAGAAAACAAGCCGGACAGCTATTTCTATCAGTCTCTTGCAGAAGAATCTGCACAGGGCTTTTATAAACTGGAATATGCATCACAGGGCCTGCAGTTTCCTGTTGGCGGCGGAACACTTACCGTGCTGGCGGATACATATAACAGTGAAAATATAAACGACACATCCACGGTTGTCAGTTTCACAAAGGGAGACTTTGTATATGTGAACACAGCTGACACAGAAGCAGACAGGGAAATGGAAATTATCCCCCTTATGCCACAGGATATAGATTTTCTCACAGCCGGTCATCACGGTTCCCGCGATGCCAGTTCAGAAGAATTCCTGCAGCACCTTAACCCGCGGTTTGTTGGTATATCCTGCGGTGAAAACAATGAATACGGCCATCCTCACCGGGCTGTGCTGGACAGACTGAAAGCTATGGGTATTCCATACAGTATAACCTATGAAACAGGAAATATTGTTTACCCTATGGATACATCACAGATAACAACTGAATAATTGTACACACAGAAAGGACACACAGCAGTGTGTCCTTTGTTTTTACTGATTTTTCACAATTATGTTTTATACTGTAATCAATAAAGTACGGGGGTGTTTA
>JAFULT010000126.1 GCA_017483145.1 Oscillospiraceae bacterium
ATGCATTGAATGAGTCAACATTTGATGCAGCATTGTGCATTGGAATTGACACAACATCGTCACACAGGCTTTTTACCAGTGGCTGCACACCTTTGCCTTCACTGCCAACAACCAGTGCAATTGCGCCTGTCAGATTATGTTTGTACAGCGGCTGTGCATTAAGGTCAGCACAGTATACAAACACATTGTTTTCCTTCAGGTTTCTTACAGCCTGTGCAATGTTTGCCACTTTGGCAATAGGCAGATGCATTGATGCACCAGCACTTGTTTTGTGCACCACGCTTGTCACGGAAACGCCGCCGCGTTTTGGAATGATAATACCGTGGGCACCCATCAGGTAAGCACTTCTGATGATTGCACCCAGGTTGTGCGGGTCTTCAATACCGTCACACAGCACGATAAAAGGGCTTTCGCCTTTTTCTTCTGCGTTGCGCAGTATCTGTGCAATGGAAACATATTCCACAGTGCTGGCAAATGCTGCAATACCCTGGTGGTTGTCACTGCCGCACATATTTTTCAGCTTTACAGGATGAACCTTTTTTACAACAGCGCCACATTCCTTGGCAAGGGCAATGTAGTAGTTCTGTGTGCTTGGGTTCAGGCTTTCGCTTATAAAAACGGTATCAACACCTTCTTTTCTTTTCAGCAGTTCTGTAACAGGGTTTTTACCGTAGATAATTTCTTCGTTATTCTGCATAAAATGCTCCTTATATAAGATAATACAAATTGATAATACTATATTATATAAGTATATCAAATAAATACTGTTTTTAAAAGGAGTTTTTATATAAAAACAAAATATTTTTTCAGAATAATACAGCCCGTAATGCAGCAAAAGCAACCACTGCCCAGAACAGCATAAACCACAGTCTGGGGTGGCTGAACAGCCTTGGGCGCTGTCTGCGGATATTTACCTTCTGTAATATTTCCTGGGCGTCCTTTCTGGTGTTGTCCAGGCTGATTTTGTGCTGTCCCGGGCGCAGGAACACCAGTATTTTCTCTATTTCGCTGTTCTGGGTGTCTTTTATTTCAATCACGTTGTGCTGCAAGCCTTTCATATAGCCCTCCCGATTATTAATAAATTGTGAATTTATACAATCTGTCTGTTTTTATCGATTTTCGTAAAGTAAAAATTACAGTTTGTTAAGTTGTGAAAAACTTTAATTGTTGAAAACTCTGTTGAAAAGGTGGAAAAGTCCTTAAAAATAAGGGATTTTTCACATCTTCAGCATGTTGAAAGTCCACAGTTTTCAACAGGGTGTTGAAAACTGTGTTTAAAACTTTTTGTAATAAGTGGAAAAGTCAATTGTGACAAATAACAAACTTTATAGTGAAATTTTGGCTTTTTAAGTCTTGATTTAATCAAATGCACAATATCCAAATTTTGCAAGCGAGTGTAAAATATGGTATAATAAATGCAAAATATACACAGAAAAGCAGAATAATATGAATATGAAAGTTATAAAAGAGAAAAACACACTGATTTTTGAAAATGTACAGGATTACGACCTGCCTTCTACCTTCAACTGTGGCCAGTGTTTCCGCTGGGATGCCGCCGCTGACGGCTGGCAGGGCTTTGCAGGCATCTACCCATGTTTTATACACTTTATTGAAAATGATTTATATGTGCAGTGTCTTGTGCCGGTGGAGGATATGTCCGGCTTTGCAGACTATATGGTGCACTATCTGTCACTGGATATGGATTATGCCGCACTTAAGCGGCGCTTTTCCGCTGACCGGGTTATGAAATCTGCCATAGACTATGCACCGGGTATACGAGTGCTGAATCAGCCTTTTTTTGAAACATTGCTCACCTTTATCATCAGCCGGAACAACAATATCCCCCGCATAAAAAAGATTGTGGATGCCATGGCCGCCACCTACGGCACAAAGGTGGGGGATATGTATGCTTTCCCTACAGCAGAGCAATTGAAGGATGTGACGGTTGAACAGTACAGCGAACTGCGAATGGGCTTCCGCGCAAAGTATATTTTCGATGCTGTGCAGAAAGTGCTGGCAGGGGAAATAGATGAAACCACAGTAAAAAGTCTGCCATATGCCGATGCACAGAAGTATCTGATGAAAATCAAGGGTGTAGGCCCCAAAGTGGCAGACTGTGTACTGCTGTTTTCCTGCCGGCAATATGAAAGTTTCCCAAAAGATGTGTGGATAAACCGCGCCCTTGCCCAGATGTTTCCGCAGGGCCTGCCGGAGTGCATAAAAGGTATGGAAGGCATTGCCCAGCAGTATATTTTCCAGTACGCAAGATTTAATCTTGAAAAATAACCGTAAAAGCGGTATGATATAATGTAGGCAAAAGATAAAATATATTTGATTAAAGGAGAATTATCATGCTTGTAAACGCAAGAGACATGCTTATCAAAGCTAAAAAAGAAGGTTATGCAGTTGGCCAGTTCAACATCAACAACCTTGAATGGACAAAGGCAGTTCTGCTTACGGCACAGGAATGCAACAGCCCTGTTATCCTGGGTGTTTCCGAAGGTGCCGGTAAATATATGACAGGTTTCAAAACAGTTGCAGCTATGGTAAAAGCTATGGTTGAAGAACTGAACATCACAGTACCTGTTGCTCTCCACCTTGACCACGGCACATACGAAGGTGCACAGAAATGTATCGAAGCCGGTTTCACATCAGTTATGTTTGACGGCAGCCACTACGGCATTGAAGAAAACGTGGAAAAAACAAAAGAAATCGTTGCTCTGGCACACTCCAAAGGCATTTCTGTTGAAGCAGAAGTTGGCTCTATCGGCGGTGAAGAAGACGGTGTAACAGGTAAAGGCGAAGTTGCAGATGCACAGGAATGTGCTATGATTGCTGCTCTGGGTATCGACTTCCTGGCTGCAGGTATCGGCAACATCCACGGCAAATATCCTGCAAACTGGCAGGGTCTTGATTTTGAAGCTCTGGAAAAAATCATGAACGCAACAGAAGGTATGCCACTGGTTCTTCACGGCGGTACAGGTATCCCGGCTGATATGATTAAAAAATCTATCTCCCTGGGCGTTGCAAAAATCAACGTTAACACAGAATGCCAGCTGTCATTTGCTGCTGCTACAAGAGAATATATCGAAGCAGGCAAAGACCAGCAGGGCAAAGGCTATGACCCAAGAAAACTTCTGGCACCAGGTTTTGAAGCAATCAAAGCTACAGTAAAAGAAAAAATGGAACTGTTCGGTTCAGTGGGCAAAGCTTAATTATTGCACAGTAAAAGGCACAGCATATGCTGTGCCTTTGATTTTTGTATTCAGTTAAAATTCGTTTTTCAGCCTGTCCCACATGGTTTCAAAATTATAGTCGCCCATAATGCGCAGTCCCATATCAAAACGGATATCCACATTGCTGTCCAGTGTAGCCAGATGATAGTCACCGCCTGCTGCAAAAAACAGGCAGCGGGTTTCCACCTTTTCACACTTCTGTGCCACAGGCAGGGCATAGCGCAGCAGGTCCACATACTGTCTGGTGGTAAAACGCTCCTTTTTTGCCACATCTGCACAGCAGATAATCATCATATACTCAATGGCGTTGTAGCCGGGCTTTTTGAAATAATTGCCCACAGCGTTGACGTATTCAGCAGACAGATGCTTTGATTTGTACAGGTCCTCAAAAGCAATCACGTCAGCAGTTATGTTGAATGCAAAACGGCCCACAATTTCATCCAGGGAATACTTTTCCATAAGTGATGTAATGTCCTGTATTCTTTTTACTATCTTTTTGCGCGGCAGAATTGTTTCCTGCCCGGTTGATGACGGACGTTTGATAAACCAGCTTTCGGGTATCAGCCCAATGCGCTTCCAGCGGTACAGCTGACCATAGGATATGTTCATCTGCTCCAGCAATTCTTTTTTTGTGATATATTCCTGCATAAAATCATCCCTTGTCATATTGTATGTTTTAATTGTAGCACAACATTGTTGCACAGACAATAAAATATTGTGCGAAATGCTTTTTTTATGAAAATAAAGTGCAATTATACATAAAATATTTCCGTCCGGGACAGGCGGTATTATGCATTTTACAGAAAGCATATTTTCCGGTTGAAAACCACAGAAAAAAGTATTATTATGTCCTATGAAAAATTTACTTTACACCGGAGTATTTTATGGACAGAAAGAAATTATCTGTTTTATTTATAATCTGTATGGCAAACTCACTTATCTATACTTTGCCATATCTGCAAAGCACCTATTATGACAGTATGATGGCGGCCTATGGCTTTACCCATGTGCAGATGGGCAGTCTTGTCAGCGCATATGGTGCTTTCAATATACTGTCAAACTTTTTCGGCGGTGTTGCTGCTGACCTGTTTGACACCAAAAAGCTGTTTGTATTTTCAATGATTGCCACAGGCCTGTCCGGTCTTTACAGCGCCACACTGCCGTCTTATCCTGTTATGCTGGCATTGAATATCTTCTGGTCGGTTTCCACCACGCTTACTTTCTGGTCCGCTATGATAAAGGCGGTAAAAAATCTGGCAGACGGTGCACATCAGGGCAGGGTATTCGGCTTTAAAGAAACCTTGTGCTGTATAATCACATTTGTATTTTCAATGTCTGCGCTGGCAGTTTTCCGCTTTACAGGGGAAGACTTTGTGCTCCTGCTGGTGCTGTATTCCGCAATGCATATTCTTGTGGGTTTATTGGTGGCTGTGTTTATGCCGTCTTTGCCACCACAGGGAAACACTGATGTGGCACAGCTGATAAAGGGGGTAGGTGATGTAATACGTCTCAAGGGAGTGTGGCTTATAGGGATGACTATCTTTTTCACACAGCTTGTTGCCATTATATTCGGTCGCTTTACACCTTTCCTTACAAATATTGGCGGTCTTTCTGCCTCGACGGTAGCCCTTATCACGATTGTGGCCACCAACGGTTTTGCCAATATAGGCTCACTTTCCGGCGGCAGGATCAGTGATGCAATGGGTTCTCCTGCAAAATTCATCGCCTGTGTAATGGCTGTTATTGCAGTTATAACTGTCGGGTTTATGTTTATCCCCTGGGGCAGCGAAACTGTGTGGCTGTGTGTGGCGGTTGCGGTGGTTTTCCGTATTCTCAACGGTGCCTTGCGCTCTGTTCAGTTTGCCACAATGGCTCAGGTGGACATTCCACCACAGCTCATCGGCACAGCCAGCGGTATTATCAGCATAATCGGCTATATGCCGGACATTTTTGGCTATACCCTGTGCGGTATGGCAATGGAAAACTTTCCGCCGATTGCAGCATACAGGGTAATTTTCACAGGTCTTGTAATCTGCTGTCTGATGGGTATGGCTGTTTCCGTCACACTGCACAGATATGCAAAAAGACTTAAAGCATAAAAATAAACCGTGGAGAAAACTCCACGGTTGTTTTTATTTATTATACTGGGAAAAACAGTCTGTGGCACAGATGCCATACCCATACCAGCAGCAGTGCCCATACTATCAGTACAGGTATCATATGGCGCTTTTTCTTCTGCACATCCTGCATTTCTTCCTTCGCCTGCCGTGTACATTCTGCCATGATATCTTCCGGCATCAGTTTTATAGCCAGCCACAGCAGAAACGGCATTACCACCACATCGTCCACTGCACCCAGCACAGGGATAAAGTCCGGTATTATATCCAGCGGAGACAATGCGTAATAAACACAAAGCCCACAAGCCAGCTTTGCGTACAGAGGTGTGTCGTCGCGCCCTATGGCAATGTACATGGCGCTGATTTTTTCGTTGATAGCATCTGTAGTCTGTTTGAATTTACTCATTTCACCTTTTTCCCTTCAGTGGAAAATATAATATCACATTTCTATCAATAAATCCACACAATTTTGTGAAAGTAGTGTAAAATATTGACAATAATTTACTGATATAAGATAATATCTGCAGAAAAATGATAAAAGGTGATATTATGAAAGACAACTCATATCTGAAAAATCTGATTGAAAATATGGACGTAAACACATCCCTTAAACAGCTTCAGGATTATGTGGAAGAAATGGTGAATGTGCGCGGCTTTGCAGATGAAACCCCGCAGGACTGCCTGCTTCTGCTTACTGAAGAACTGGGGGAACTGGCAAAGGAAGTGCGCAAAAGCCATACACACATAAAAAACGATACAGCAAAAAACAATACAAAGGATTTAAACGGTGAAATCGGTGATGTGCTGATGATGCTGCTGGCGTTGTGCCGCACTCTTGATGTGGACCTGCTGCAGGCCTTCAGGGAAAAAGAACTGGTGAACTGCAACAGGAACTGGCAATAATCCCGTAAATATAAAGGAAAAATACACTTTTCCTTGACTTAATATGTAATAAAGTATATTATAGAATAATGATGATTTAACCCGGGTTGCCTTTGCAGCCCAGCTATGCTGCCACAGCCAGTGGTGGTAAATATATATATTGGAGGAAAATCATGTTAAACACAGAAAAAACCATGGAAAAAGTTGTTAACCTTTGTAAAAACAGAGGTTTTGTATATGCAGGCTCCGAAATCTACGGCGGTCTGGCAAACACTTGGGACTACGGCCCACTTGGTGTTGAATTCAAAAACAACGTAAAAGCTGCATGGAGAAAAAAATTCGTACAGGAAAGCCCATACAACGTAGGTCTTGACGCTGCTATCCTGATGAACCCACAGACTTGGGTTGCATCCGGCCACGTAGGCGGTTTCTCTGACCCTCTTATGGACTGTAAAGACTGTAAAACACGTCATCGTGCTGACAAACTGATTGAAGAAGCAGGCTTTGAATGCGCTGGCTGGTCCAACGAAAAAATGGCTGAATTCATCAAAGAACAGGGTATCAAATGCCCGGACTGCGGCGGCACAAACTTTACAGAAATCAGAAAGTTCAACCTGATGTTCAAAACATTCCAGGGTGTAACTGAAGATGCAAAAAATGAAATTTACCTGCGTCCTGAAACAGCACAGGGTATCTTTGTAAACTTCTCCAACATCCAGAGAACTACAAGAAGAAAACTGCCTTTCGGTGTTGCACAGGTTGGTAAATCTTTCCGTAACGAAATCACTCCTGGTAACTTCACATTCCGTACAAGAGAATTTGAACAGATGGAACTTGAATTCTTCATCAAACCAGGCACAAATATGGAATGGTTCCAGTACTGGAGAGCATACTGCTACAACTGGCTGCTTTCCCTTGGCATGCACGAAGAAAACCTGCGTCTGCGTGACCACTCACCTGAAGAACTGTCACACTATTCAACAGCTACAACAGACATCGAATTTATGTTCCCATTTGGCTGGGGCGAACTGTGGGGTATTGCTGACCGCGGTGCATTCGACCTGACACAGCATTCAGAACACTGTGGCAAACCAATCGAATACTTTGACCCTGAAACAAATGAAAAATACATCCCACACGTTGTTGAACCATCCCTTGGTGCAGACCGTGTTGCTCTTGCATTCCTGTGTGAAGCATATGATGAAGAAGTTGTTGATGCAGAAAAGAACGATACACGTGTTGTTCTCCGCCTGCACCCAGCTCTGGCACCATACAAAGCCTGCGTTCTGCCACTGAGCAAAAAACTGTCTGACGAAGCTACAGAAGTTTACCAGTCCCTGCAGAAACACTTTATGGTTGACTATGACGAAGCCGGTTCTATCGGTAAACGCTACCGTCGCCAGGACGAAATCGGCACACCTCTGTGTATCACATACGACTTTGAATCAAAAGAAGACGGCTGTGTAACAGTTCGTGACCGTGACACAATGCAGCAGGAAAGAGTTAAAATCGAAGACCTGGTTGCTTACATCAACAAGAAAATCGAATTTTAATTGAATAATGCAAAAATCAAAGCCACCCATCCGGGTGGCTTTTTTGTGTGCTTATTATTCGTTATTGTCACTGGAATCAGCCTGCAGTTTCTCCCTGCGCTTTTTCTCAATGAAATCAAATACTATGGCTATAACCAGTATTATTGCAAAACCCGTCACATACAGCACAATAATGTCTGATACAGCCTTGTCAATATCCTGGGCATATCTCATAATCCTGTCAGCCTTTCTTGTCACTATCTGGTTACAGGTTGTGGCTGCAAAAGCTATGACAAATGATAAACCGAAAGAGGCTTCATTTTTGTTTTTATTCTTCCTGTTTGATATTGCAATGGCTATAAGTGTGACGATAAATACAGACAGGATTATCCAAAAAACTGTCCATCGGTGTGGAAAGTTTACATTGTTTCTTAAATAGTAAATTTTTTCATAAGCGTTTTCTGTGTATAAAGCCCCCAGTATCAGAACCATCCACAGATAAAACAGCCTGTCTTTCATCTTTTTATCCATAAAATCACCTTTATTTCATCTTCCGCTGTGTCTGCTGTTGTTTAAGGTTATTTTCGTTTATCATCAGTGTCAGCGTGCTGATTGCATCCTGCACTTTATATTTCACGCCCTGCACCTGCTTTGTAGCATCAGAAATTTTTCTCTGTACTTCCATGTTGGAAAAGATACCGTCCCAGAAGTAATCGGCAAAGGTGGTGAAACTGTCTATATTTATGCTGATGTTCTTATCAATGGTAACATCAGCCAGTTCACTTCTGAATCTGCCCAGCAATGTCTGCAGGTTGTTTATCTGTGTTGTAGCTTTGTCAATGTTGTCGTGCTTTGCCATATCCACAAGAAAGCTGTCCAGGAAGAAATCAGCGGTGCTCCAGCTGTCAGCCTTGTCAAGGTATGAAAGAATTGTATCTGCACAGGCAATTACCTTGTGTCCTGCCTCAATTGCTTCTTCCATTTCCAGTTTTTTGCCTTTCAGCAGGGACAGCTGCACCTGCAGGGCAATGTTGCTTTCATTACCTATATCAGACATATGGGCGTCCAGCACAGACTGCAGTTCACTTTCGCTGTTTTTCAGGCTTTCCAGTTCTCTTGAATAACTGTCAATCAGTCTGTCAATGCTGTCCAGCTCATATTTGGCGGCATTGTATTTCATCCTTGCAGAATAGGCTTCCTGTTTTTCTTTTTCCAGCCTTTCTTCGCGTTTGCCGAAGATGTCAAGGAAAAAGCCTGTTATGCTGTTGCCTTCAAGGTTTTGCACATCCCGGTCTTCACGGTACATATCGTTTTCCAGCATCAGGCATTTTTCGCGCAGGGTTGCACGCTGTGGCATCATCTGCTCCACCATTCTGTCCAGATATCTTTTTCTTTCCACTTTGTCCAGCATCTGCTGCAGTTTCTGTTCCAATTCTGTCATAGTCGTATTCTCCATTTATAGCAATGATTTCAGTTCTTCCAGTCTGTTTTCCAATTGTGCAATCATCTGCTCCACCTGATATCCTGTAGTGCCCAGGTTTTCAGCCATTTCCTGTGTGGAAACAGATTTTTTCAGCTGCACAGGTTTTATTTCCATATTTAAATCCCATCTGAACACATTATATGTGGTAAAATTGCGCTCTGTCCTGTCTGTTTCCTTTTCAATGCGCAGGCTTCCGCTTTTTTCAATATCTCCCAGCAAGTTTTTGAATTTGATCAGTGCTTTGTCAACTTCGTGCAATGGGTTTGTGGCATTGGACAGCACCATTTTTGTGCCGGCAGGGGACTGTGAAATAATACTGTTTAAAACTTCCAGCACCTGTCTGCCTGCGGCTATGGCCCGCTGTGTCTGTGCCTTTTCATCCAGCAGGCGGTTGGTCTGTTCCTGCTGCCACACGTTGCGGTCGATAATATTGCGGCCTTCTGCCATTGCATGCTCAATTTCAGTTATCAGATTGTCATACTGTCTTTTCACATCACGCAGGGAAGC
>JAFULT010000127.1 GCA_017483145.1 Oscillospiraceae bacterium
ACAGATATAGAAGTTCATTTTTCTCATATTGCCTGCAGACTTTTTGTTTTCATCCAGTTCCCCTGCCAACAGTTTTTCCATATCTACGCCAAATAATTCTGACAGGGATTTCAGAAGCGAAATATCCGGGCAACCCTGTCCTCTCTCCCATTTGGAAATGGTTTTATCACTGATGTTAAGAATATCCGCCAGCTGTAATTGAGTATATCCCTTTTCTTTGCGCAGTCTGTAAATAAGACTGCCTATTTTTGCATTATCCATAATTATCCCTCCTGTGAATATTATAAACTGCAACAAGCGGATTACAATAAACGTATAGTAGAGTTTTGCAAAAAAATATAGCAGGCATTACGCCTGCTATATAAAAGTTATGATTATTTGAGAATCTGTGGCAGAAGGCTTGGAGCGTCAAGTTCTGCTTCAACACCAAGGTAATCAGCAACTGTAGCACCGATGTGTGCATAGGATTTGATTGTGCCGATGTTATAGCCTTCTTTGATGTTTTTGCCGTAAACAACAAATGGAACACATTCTCTGGAGTGGTCTGTGGATGGTGTGCCAGGGTCACAGCCGTGGTCTGCTGTAATCATCAGAACGTCATCATCTTTCAGCAGTGGCAGCAGCTGGGCCAGCTGTTTGTCAAAGTCTGTGGCAGCCTGTGCATAGCCGTCCACATTGTTTCTGTGGCCGTAAACCATATCAAAGTCAACCAGGTTGATAAATGCCAGACCGTCAAAATCTCTTTTTGCCAGGTCGATAGTAACATTCATGCCTTCTGTGTTGTTTGCTGTTTTGATTTTTTCTGTTACGCCATCACCGTCAAAGATGTCGTAGATTTTACCAACACCGATAACATCCTTGCCTGCAGCTTTCAGGTAGTCCAGAACTGTTTTCTTTGGTGGTTTAAGTGAATAGTCGTGGCGGTTCTTTGTTCTTGTAAATGCGCCTTTGCCTGTGCCAACAAATGGACGTGCAATAACACGGCCAACTGCGTGAACGCCGGATTCTGTCAGCATATCGCGGGCCATCTGGCAGTATTCATACAGCTGTTCTACAGAAACGATTTCTTCGTGTGCTGCAACCTGGAAAACACTGTCAGCAGATGTGTAAACGATAAGGTCGCCTGTTTTCATATGTTCTTCGCCGTAGTCATCCAGTACCCGTGTGCCGGAGTATGGTTTGTTGCAGAGAACTTTGCGGCCTGTCATAGCTTCATATTTTTCAATAACTTCCGGTGGGAAACCTTCCGGATAAACAGGCAGAGGCATATCTCTTTCAACACCTGCAATTTCCCAGTGGCCGATTGTGGTATCTTTACCGTTGGAAGCTTCGATAATACGTGCAAAGCTGGCTTTTGGTGCATCCACTTTTGTGCCGCATTCAACATCATCAATATTAAAGAAACCCAGTTCACCCATCAGAGGCATGCTGAAGTTAGGGCTTTTTGAGATAGAAAGAAGTGTATCGCTGCCTTCATCGCCAAACTTTGCAGCATCCGGTGCTTTACCGATGCCGAAGCTGTCCAGAACAATCAAGAATACTCTTTTACTCATTTGTAATTCTCCTTATATTATTTATTAAAATTGCTGTGCATATTTAAATATATTATACTACTTTTTAGCAAATTTGCATAGTATAAAAATTATAGAAAAATATGTGCAAATTATGAGATAAAAGTACATAAATCACACTTTTTACAATATTTTTCTATGGAAGAATATATTTTTTGCAGTTATAATAAAGCTGTATGATTTGTTATTATTTAAACAAACTTAATTGTATATATATTAGGGGGAAACAATAATGAGAAAGACTAAGATTATCTGTACTCTCGGTCCTGCTACTGACGATCCTGTTATTATGAAAAACCTTATGAAAGAAGGTATGAACGTTGCACGTTTCAACTTCTCTCACGGCACACACCAGGAACATCTGGACAGACTGAAAATGGTGCAGAGATGCAGAACTGAACTGGGTCTGTTTGTGGCTACAATGCTGGATACAAAAGGTCCTGAAATCAGAGTTGGCCTGTTCAAAGATGGTCCTATCTATCTTGAACGGGGTGACAGATTTATCCTGACAACAGAAGAAATCGAAGGCACAAAGGAAAAAGCACACGTTAGATACAAAGATTTTCCAAGAGATGTTCAGGTTGGCACAAGAGTTCTGTTTGACGATGGTCTGATTGAATCTGTTGTTGAAGAAATCAACGGTGAAGAAGTTACTGTTAAAATCATGAACGGCGGCAAGCTGTCCAACAACAAGGGTGTAAACGTGCCTGATGTTAAACTGTCTATGCCATTTGTAAGCGAAAAAGACAGAAACGACATTATCTTCGGTATCGAAAACGGCTATGACTTTATCGCCCTGTCCTTTACAAGATGTAAGGAAGACGTTCTGGAAGTAAGAAAAATTCTGGAAGAACACGGTTGCACATCCATGCGTCTTATCGCTAAACTGGAAAATGCTGAAGGTATTGAAAAACTGGATGAAATTCTGGAAGTTGTTGATGCTGTTATGGTTGCCCGTGGTGACCTGGGTGTTGAAATTCCATTTACAGAAATTCCAAGACTGCAGAAAGAAATCATTCACAAATGCTACAACAGCGGTAAACCGGCTATCACAGCTACACAGATGCTGGATTCAATGATTGAAAAACCACGTCCTACAAGAGCTGAAGTAACTGACGTTGCAAACGCTATTTATGATGGTACATCCGCTATTATGCTGTCCGGTGAAACAGCTGCAGGTAAATACCCTGTTGAAGCTGTAAAAACAATGGCCGCTATTGCACAGGCTACAGAGGACAACATTGACTACAATGCTGAACTGCGTGCCCGCGACTACGGCACAGGTCTGACAGTTACAGACGCCGTTGCACATTCTGCATGTTCTATCTCCATGGACATCGGTGCAAATGCCATTGTAACAGTTACACAGTCCGGCTATACAGCAAGAAATATTTCCAAATACCGTCCAAGTCTGCCAATTATCGGTTGTACAGATACTGAACAGGCTGCACGTCACCTGGCTCTGTCCTGGGGTGTTACACCTGTTCTGATGAGCACTGTAAGAAGCACTGACGAACTGATTGACCTGTCTATTGCGGCAGCTATCAAGGAAAAACTGCTGAAAGAAGGCGACACTGTTGTTGTAACAGCCGGTGTTCCTGTAGGCGTTTCCGGTTCTACAAACATTCTGAAAGTTCAGACAGTAGGCAAAATCAGCCTTGGTCATCTGAAACTGTAATCTTAAAAAACAAATCAAATCTGCCCTGCGTCCATGTGATGCAGGGTATTTTTTTACACAAATAATCTTATGGCAGAATATTATAACTGCACAGGAGGTATTTTGATTATGATTTACGAGATAAACAATGGTAATATGGATACAGCAGATGATGCAATGGCTGTGTCCCCTGCCTATCCCGGTACACCGCTGAGAGTAGGCAGTGCCGGCAGCAATGTGTCTATAATGCAATCTTACCTGAATGCTATTAAAACAGGCATGTTCCCTTCCATGACAAGAATAAATGTAGATGGTGTTTATGGTCAGCGGACAAAAAATACTGTTATACAGTATCAGGGGCTGAGCGGTCTGGCACAGGACGGAGTAATAGGTAAAAACACATGGAATGCTATTGTAAGTGACTATGAAAGCCTGCCAACCACACCTACAGACCGGTATCCGGGCAACCCACTGCGCCCCGGCAGCAGCGGTGCGGCTGTGACCAATATGCAGGTAAGACTGAACCAGCTGTCCCCTGTTTATACAGCCATCAACTATCAGACTGTGGACGGAAGATACGGCACAGCAATGACCAATGCTGTGAGACGTTTTCAGGCTCAGTTCGGGCTGACAGCTGACGGCATAATAGGTCCTTTGACCTGGAACAAAATAGTGTCTGTTCATATTGGCATAATGAACAACACAAACACAAATGTGTCTTCCGCCTATCCGGGTACTGTGCTTAACACCGGCAGCAGAGGCGACAGCGTGCGATTTGTCCAGAGTTATCTGAACAGAGTAGGCCGGCATAATAATTACGGCTGGCCAAAGCTGGCTGTAGACGGCATCTATGGACGGATGACCAGACAGATTGTAACAGCATTTCAGAACAAACACAGTTTAAAAGCTGACGGCATTGTAGGCCGGAACACCTGGGCGATGCTGATAAAGCATTTCAACGATACTCTTTAAAAACACAAAACCGCATTTTACAATGCGGTTTTTGTTTGTAGCATATTTTAAATTTCAAGGTATAATCTGCCTTCGTTTGTAATAATTAACAAAGTTTTTTACTTCCATTACATTTATGTAAATGCTATGATACAATGGGTTTATTATTCTAAAAGGAGGCAGAAATATGAAAATTAAACTTATCAGACCAACAGCAGATATGAAGCAACAGATTATGGACTACAGAGCAGAATTTGTATCCAACGGAGAAAGAGTACACGGGTCTGCACTCCTTGGGGAATATGAAACTTTTGAAGAATGGTTTGCTGATGTGGTAAAAAATTCCAGTGAAGCAACTGTGGCTGATTGCTGGGAGCCGTCCACTACCCTGCTGAGCGTTGATGAAGATAACAACATCATCGGTATGATAGATATCCGTCACAGACTGAATGATTATCTGCTGGCATACGGCGGACATATAGGTTACAGCGTGAGAAAAAGCGAAAGGCGCAAAGGCTATGCCACACAGATGCTGGTGCAGGCATTGGAAATATGTAAAGATATGGGCATTGAAAAGGTGCTGATAACATGTGCAAAAGACAATGTGGCATCTGCCGCAACTATCCGCAACGGTGGCGGCATACTGGAAAATGAAGTGTATGAAGATGATGTGCTGATGCAGAGATACTGGATTGATATAAAATAAATCAAAGGGAGTGGAAACACTCTCTGTTTATTTTCCAAAATGACAGTTCCGTCACATTTATTGCTTTTAAAAATGTTCTATTATATAATTTATTAAACGAGGTGAAAAATGAACATTAATGGAATTGTTACAAAAGAAGAAATGGAGCAGGTTTCTTCTGCATATATGAAAACCTATAAGGCCACCACAAAATTTTATCTGATTGGCAAAATATTCTGGACAGTGTATTCTTTAATTATAATATACCTGCTGTATGCCGCTGTAGGGCTGAAAAACGGGCTGCCTTTTCTTGCCGCTTTGTTTGGCATTCCTGTAGCTATAGACAGTCTGAGAAATAATATCAAAAACTGTAATAATTTAAAAAAGTGTACAGCTTTTGACAGTACCGGAAAGGCTTTGGATTATCCACGGGAATACAGTTTTACTGTTGATGATGAAAAAGTGACTGTAAATGATAAAATAACAGTTGGTTACAGCGATATTGCCATGTCTGCCTTTTACAACGAATATATTATCCTTGCCGGCAGTGACAAACTGCCTGTGGTGATAAAAACCGACAATGACAGCCAATGGCAGATATTTGAAATGATAAAAAAACTGAATAAAACCTGTTTTGTTATGCCTGACATCAACAAAAAATATAATTGCGATGAACGAATAGTGGAATATTTAAAAACAGTGTCTGTAAAACTGAACCGGAAAAGAAAACGCAAAGTTTTGCTGATATCATTAGCTCTTGTGGCTGTGGGCTGGATGGGACTGTATGCAGTTGGCTCTATGCACAATCAGTCTGCAAAAGACATCAATGAATATTATTATGATGAAAACTCAAAAGTATATGTAACATCCCAGATGAGTGAAAAATATACAGAAACAAAAAGCTATAAGGCTCTGCTGGATATTTATTTTGACTGGGCGGCAAAAGAGTGCAAATCTGTTGTGGCAGTAAACTATGATGATGGCGTGATTATCGGAATGGATCTCCTGTTTAAAGACAATGACGGCACACCCCATTATATAAGATACACCGATTCAGAAAAGGCACTGTGCAAGCTGATTGATTACCCTGCTGCAGACAATTGGGATAAGCAGGTAAAAAATCTGTCCAATTATAATTTACTGGCAAAAAACTATCCATATATTTCTGAAATCTTTTCTCTGACCGGCTTTGATATTGAGATGGTATTGAAAGACAATAATCTTTTCACTATGAGAGACCATATATATATTTTCCTCAACCAGTTTTTCTACAGCTGTGGCGATGAGAAAGAGAATTATTACTATCTGGTGTGCACATCTGAAAAGGATGTTGAGGAAGCGGACAAACTGCTGGAATACTTTGACGATCTGGCAGATAAAGTCAACAAAGCACCATATGATGAAGCTGAAATTGATATGGATGAACTGAGAACTGTACTCCAGAAGCATTGCAAAGTTACATTGGCTGAATAAAATAAAAAGGAGATACCGGTTGGTATCTCCTTTTTATTTTACATATTTTCAATAATATCTCTTGCTACATGAACACCGCTGGCTGATGCGTGGGACAGTGAGTGTGTGATGCCGCTGCCGTCACCAATGATGTAAAGACCTTTATGGCGGCTTTCCAGTTTGTCAGAAACTTCTACTTCCATATTGTAGAACTTTACTTCTACACCATAAAGCAGAGTATCGTCATTTGCTGTACCCGGTGCCACTTTATCAAGGGCATAAATCATTTCAATAATGCCGTCCAGAATACGCTTTGGCAGAACAAGGGAAAGATCCCCCGGTGTAGCCTGAAGTGTAGGTGTGATAAAGGCTTCTTTAATACGGCTCTGTGTGGAACGTCTGCCGCGGATAAGGTCACCAAAACGCTGAACGATTACACCGCCGCCCAGCATATTTGACAGGCGTGCAATGGATTCGCCATAGCCGTTGGAATCTTTGAAAGGTTCAGAGAAGTGTTTTGCAACCAGAAGTGCAAAGTTTGTGTTTTCTGTCTGTTTTGCAGGGTCTTCGTAGCTGTGTCCGTTTACTGTGATGATGCCGTTTGTATTTTCATTTACAACAGCACCTTTAGGGTTCATACAGAAAGTACGCACCTTGTCGCCGTATTTTTCTGTGCGGTAAACAATTTTGCTTTCATACAGTTCATCTGTAAGGTGTGAAAACACTGATGCCGGCAGTTCTACACGTACACCGATGTCAACACGGTTGGATTTTGTAGGAATATCCAGCTCCTTACATACCCTTTCCATCCATTTTGAACCGATACGTCCAACAGAAACCACGCATTTATCACAGTCATATGTATTGTCTGCTGTAATTACCCTGTAGCCTGTTTCTGTTTTTTCAACTGAATTTACAGGTGTATCAAAGAAGAAATCCACTTTGTCTTTCAGATAGCCGTAAAGATTTTCAAGAACAACATAATTTATATCTGTTCCGAGATGACGCACAGAAGCATCAAGCAGATGCAGGTCGTGCTGGATACATTCTTTTTTGAATTTTGTACCTGCTGTGGAGTACAGCTTTGTGCCTTCTCCGCCATATGCCATATTGATATTATCAACATAGTGCATCAGGTCAAGAGCCTGTTTTTTGCCGATATATTCATAAAGTGTACCGCCAAAGTCGTTGGTAATATTGTATTTGCCGTCAGAAAAAGCACCTGCACCGCCAAAACCGCTCATAAT
>JAFULT010000128.1 GCA_017483145.1 Oscillospiraceae bacterium
AAACCGCGGGGGTTGCGATTCCCCCGCACCCCACAAACGCTGCACAGTGTGTGGTATGCTTCGTCTGCTACAAATCGCGGAAATTTGAAACCTTATTCGCTTCGCTCACTCGCTCGACAAATTTCTGCGCGATTTTCGCAAAAATATTTCAACCTGCTAAAGCCCTTGAAATATTTTAGCTCTCCGCAGACTACGCTCTCATTATTCGGGGAAATTCTTTCCCCGAACCCCTGTTGTAGGGGCGACCTTTGGTCGCCCGCAGGAGCGGATATTATCCGCCCGGCTATAATATCTGTCATTCTGACACAAATAATATTATCTTTCATTTCTTTAACACATATTGCCCATATAATCATAACCAAAGAGGCACTTTCACAATTTTGCATGCGTATTTATGAAAGGTGACAGTATATGAATAAAGCAATTATGGACAAAAAAATTCTGATAAGCATTGCGGCACTGGTGCTGGTGGGCTGTCTGTCTGTTTTCTGGGCGGGCAGGACTTTTACTTCCCCACAGACACACCGGGCAACAATAGACTCCCTTGATGAAAAGAAGGAAACCGTGATGGAACTGGCGGCGGCGTCCACAGCGGCATCTGCGGCAATCACACTTATTCCGGGGGATACAGCCACACCTATTGCAGACAAACTGGCTGATTTAAGCGGCGGCTTTCTGATAGTACTGTGTGCCCTGTTTCTGGAAAAATATCTGCTGACAATTACCGGATATGCCAGTTTTTACATACTTATTCCCCTTGCCTGTGCCGCCGGAGTGGGCTATCTGCTGTGGCGCAAAGGCTGGCTGGCACAGATTGGCATAAAGCTGGCAATGCTTGGTCTGGCACTGTCTCTGATTATCCCTGCCAGCGTGTGGGTATCTGACAAAATTGACCGGACATACCGGCAGTCCATCGATTCCACCATCGAAACAGCGGTAAATTCTGCAAATATCATTGAAAACAATGAAAAAATAAACAAAGGCTTTATTTCCGGTCTGACACAGTCTGTGTCAGATGCTGCAGAAAATCTGGAACATGTGCTGAACAATTTTCTGGAAGCCCTGGCTGTAATGCTGGTTACTTCCTGTGTGATACCTGTGCTGGTGCTGCTGTTCTTTGTCTGGGTGGTAAAGACTGTTATGGGGGTGCATATACCTGCACCGCTGCCAAAACCGGCACTGCCTGCCATTGAAAGCAAAACTGAATAATTGCAATTCAAAAGGGAGGGGATACACCCTCCCTTACGTCTGTCATTCTGAACAGAGTGACGAATCGCATATGCTGTAGCTCATATTCTGCATAAACGTAGGGGCAGATATTATCCGCCCGCCAATGTGACAGCAAACAGCAGCCGGGCATCTGGCTTTCACCCCACTCGTTATGTTTTCTTCAATTGAAAATAAAATAGTTTTATTGTATACTGATAAAAAACATAAAAAGGGGACAGCTATGAAAAAGTTTTTGAAATCAATGTTGGTTTTATGCCTAACTGCAGTTTTTGTGACCGGCTGTGGCGGCGCAGATGAAAATTCGGATGGAGATGCACAGCAGGGCAGTACAGCTCCTGCCGCAAATGAAATGGCCTATGCTTCCACATGGGCAGAAAGCTGGAACGGCAAAAGTTTTAACCCGGATGCACAGGGCCCGGCATACAATGTAACTGTAGAAATTGCCCCTGACCTGACAGGCAGTGAAAGAAAAGTGCTTGCACCGGATTTTGCCGAAGAGTTCAACAATCAGCTTGTCTTTGAAAAGGTGTCCGGCTACAGCCGGCTGACACAGCCCGGGCAGATTGCGGCAGATATCAACGGCAAATTCTTGCTGGCAGTGCTGTCAGACGAATATACATATGTTCTGAAACGCAGTGAACCGGGTGGAGTAGGCCATCTGCCAAACCCACTTGCAGGCAGATGGTATACAGAGGACAAAAGTTCCTATTATATACTGAATGCTGACAATGCCGTGTCAAACAATCCTGTCCTGTTTTCTGCAGACGACAGCCTGATGGTTGACAGGGTGTTCCGGCCGGCAGGTATTGATTACACCATATTCACAGAGGACGGAAATATTCTGTATGTGGAAAAGAATCTGAAAACCGCCACCACTATGGCAGACCGGTACACTATAATCGAAAAACCCTTTACCCTTAAGGGTGATACTCTTACAATTACAACTCCCGACGGCAGCCGGCTGGTGCTGACAAAAGGAGAACAATAAAAAAACAAAAAGGCTGTCTTATGACAGCCTTTTTTATTCCTTTATCAGTATTGCCCTGCAGGGGCTGCCTTCAGCGCCCTGCATGTTCAGCGGCAGGCAGCACAGGCAGTATTCACCCTGTGCCACATCTGTCAGCACTATGCCTTCCAGAAGGACAATTTCCTTTTCCAATAATATTTTATGCACTTCCATAGGGGCGTCAACAGGGCCCACAGACTGGCTTTCGTTGCCAATCAGCTTTATGCCGGCGGCGGCAAACACCCTGGCGGCCCGTGCTGTAACAGTCATATCCCCTGCTATCAGCAGCCTTGGGCAGCCTTTTGCCTGTGCAAGAATATTCTGTGCATCGGCTGCAGACAGATCGCCTGTATGGCGCCAGACAAAGCATCTGCCCACAAAGGTGTCCGGGGGCATCCGGTCAATTGTTCTGCCGCCCTTTATAAAATGGGCGGGGGCATCCACGTGGGTGCCGTTGTGGGCACACATTGAAAAAACAGTCAGATTGTACAGGTCCCCCCTGTCCATATCATACAGCTTTTCAGCCTTTGGGGCAGGGTCGCCGGGGTAAACTTTGCACCCCATAATTTCCTGGGTAATATCAATAATCATAGTCTTCTCCAAATTTTTTATTGACAGAATTATAACCTTTATTGAAAAATTCTTCAACAGTATGCAAAAATGTGGTATAATATTTTATTATAACAGTTTCGGGAGGACAATATGGCAGTACAGATTCATCACGGCGACATTCTTTATGCAATTGACAAGGACAACCTGCAGTCATATACAGACAGCTACATTGTGGTGGCAGACGGCAAGGTGGAGGGCATTTATGATAAAATCCCACCACAGTATGCAGACGCCCCTGTGACAGACCACGGCAGAGGTGTGATTATCCCTGCTTTTTCAGATTTACACGTGCATGCTTCACAGTATGTGGAACGCGGGCTGGGTATGGACTGCCTGCTGTACAACTGGCTGAACGACTATACTTTCCCACAGGAAGCAAAATTCAGCGACCTGGAATATGCAAAAAACACATACGACGCCTTTGTGGATGACCTGATTCTCAACGGCACATTCCACGCCTGTATCCTGGCCACAATCCATCGCCCTGCAACAAATTACCTGTTCAGCAAAATGGAAGAAAAGGGGCTGTACGGTCTTGTGGGCAAGGTGAATATGAACACCGCCAGCCCGGAATATCTGTGTGAAACCACAGAGGAATCTCTGGCTGAAACCGAAGAATTCCTTAAAGAACATATGAATACAACCACTGTAAAGCCTATTATCACCCCGCGTTTTGCACCAACCTGCTCCAAAGAGCTGATTGACGGGCTGGGCAAGCTGGCTGAAAAATACAAAGTAGGCGTGCACACCCACGTGGTGGAATCAAAGTGGGAAGCACAGGAAGCGCTGAACTGCTTCCCGGGATATGGCTCTGACAGTGAAATCTATGAACGCGCAGGTCTGCTGGACCACGGCCCAAGCGTTTTTGCCCACGTTATCTTCCCTACAGAAGAAGATATCCGCATTATGAAAAAACACGGCACAGTGGCTGTACACTGTCCGGACGCCACCACAAATGTTATCGCAGGCATTATGCCGTTGTCTGCTTTGCAGGACAGCGGTGTAAATGTGGTTGTGGGCAGTGACGTTGGCGGCGGCCACCATCTGGCCATCTACAAACAGATTGCCCGCGCTGTGCAGCTGTCCAAACTGAAAGAATTCTATGAACCGGATGTAAGCAAGACAATTTCCTTTGCAAATGCTTTCTACTGTGCCACAAAGGTGGGCGGCAGTGTGTTCGGCAAAATGGGCAGTCTTGAAGAAGGATATCATTTCAACGCAATCGTTATCGACAATATGGAAGACAAAGGCATTCAGCTGACACCTGCTGAAAGGGTGGAACGCTTCTGCTATATCGGCGATGACAGAAACATAGTTGCAAGATATATTGACGGCAAGCCACTCTGATATGATAAAAATATGCGGCACAGCAGAAGCTGTGCCGTTTTTGGTTGTGGTTATTGTTTTGATACAGGTAACGGGCGGGACGTCGGGGGCGCCGCCTGCGGGTCTGATTTTTTGCACAGAGCAGAGCACTGTCATCCCGATACGCAGTGAGGGATCTTTGCAGTAATAGTTACAGCAGAATTATTGCTTTGCAGTTGGTTGCAGTGCGAAGATTCTTCACACCTGCGGTGTTCAGAATGACATTATTATGGTTTTTTGTGTGTTACGGGCGGGGATAGAACCCCGCCCCTACAGGTTCAACGGAATACCAGCGTAGGGGATGGCCTCCGGACATCCCGTTTAAGTTTGTGTAATATACTGTGCACGTATTGAACGATGGCCACATCGTCCTGTCGGGCGGGGCGTCGGGGGCGCCGCCCCCTACGGAGTTTATTGCAAAACACAGACCGCGTAGGGGAAGCTATCAGCTTCCCGCAACGGGCGGGGATGGAACCCCGCCCCTACAAATGCGGAGTAACACACAAAGCAGAGTTATGTCATCCTGAGCGAGTGAAACGAGCCGAAGGATCTTTGCATTTATGCACCGGGTACATAAGGATTATTGTTTTGACTGTAATTCGCCTGCAAAGATTCTTCAGTCGCGTTGCCCCTTCAGAATGACAGAATTGCAGTTCCGTGGAAGCGGCAGAAAAACAGGCGGGGATAACCCAATGTCATTAAGTTAAGCAATTTTATAAAACAACAAGTTAATAAATAAAAACAAAATGTCATTCTGAGGCTGAAAGCCGAAGAATCGCATTAAACACTACTTAAGTGTTTTTGCGATTCCTCCCTTTGCTCGGAATGACATTCTCTTATCTTAATTACAATTTGGGGATAACCCCGCCTTTTTTATCTCATTACTATCCTTGCCAATGCCCCCGGAGTGCCGTCGGCTTTGAAAATGCCGATGTCATATCCGTTTTCAATCTGCTTTTTGCGTATTGTCAGCTGTTCGCCTTCATAGCATTGGTTTTTATATGCAATTTCCATTTCGGCAATGTCCATTTCTGCCAGCACATCGCTGTAGAACACACCCAGCACCAGTTTGATATACTCCACATTGTTCATATGGCAGCTGGTGTCAAGGTCGGTGGCCTTTACTGTATAGGTATCTGCAATTTCACAGCCTTCAAAGTCGTCTTTTATTCTGGCATATGGACCTTCGCACACAATTTCCGGGTGCACCTGCAGGTCTTTTGGATAGCCGTTTTCCATTTTCCGCAATTTGCCGGTGGCAGGTTCATACATTGCCCATTCGGTTTTGCCTTCTATCAGTAATTCGTCTCCCTGTTCCAGCTTGTACAGTCGGTCACAGCGGATTCTGCCAGGCTCTGCAGGCCAGGTGGTGGCTGTGATATGGCTGAACATCTGCGGCATACGGTGAATTTTCATTTTGGATTTTACTGCCAGCCATATAAGACCTTTGTGCAGCAGGGCGTCCATACCCATGCCTATTTCCACCGCGTGTTCCGACGCCATATCCATAAACAGGGTGAACACACCCTGCAGATCCATATTTCCCTTTTTGTCGCACCGGCTTACCGGCACTCTGGTTTGTTTAATCAGTCTGTTGTTCATATTTATATTCTGTTCAGTTCATTTATAAAATTTTCTATTTCACTGTTTACCTGCCGGGGATTGTCGCCGTTTGAAAAATGTTTGGCGCCCTTTATAAAAACCAAGGGCCGGCCTGTATCCTCTGCCCATTTTTTGCAATAGTGTTTTACTTTGCCTGTTGAGTCTTTTTCTCCGCACAGCAAAAGCATTGGAAAATCAAATCTGATATCCCTGTTCTCTTTTATAAACTGCCCATAGGCGATTCCCATCTGCTTTACTATTTCTTTTTTGTCAGATTTGTCCAGCATTTCGAGCATTTTGTTTTTTGAATATGCTGTTGCAGATACGCTGGCGGCCATTGACTGCTTCAGCAGTTTTGCTGAAAAGCAGTTTGCCATCCACTCTACCTGTTTCAGCCAGAAAATATCGCTTTTGGAATAGTATTTCAGACCGACAGGGGTGGTGTCTATCCCTATGAAGCCCGCCACCTTCCGTGGAAACATATCCCGGAAAAACTGGCAGGGGTATCCGCCCATTGACATACCTGCCAATACAGCTTTTTCTATGTTTTCTGCAATGAAAATATCATTCAGGGCAAGTGCAGTTTCCCGGTAAGAAAAATCAATATAAGGTCGTGAAAGACCGTGGCAGGGCACATCCCATACAATCACATCACATATGTCTTTAAAATATTCTGTCTGCTTTTCAAACATAGTGCTGTCAGCCGTCAGTCCATGGGTGAAAACAATAACGGCTTTCGGGTTTTCGCACCTGCTTATGCCATAACAGACAGGCCCCTTTTCTCTTTGTATAATTTTATATATCATATATCTGTTATGTCTGTTCTATTTATTCATCGGACAGTATTTTATGCACAGGCCGCACACAGCGCCGCGGCCAATGTGTTTATACCGCTTTTTCATATGGTTTGAACATTTGTCCCGGTTGAAGAACTCTTCCCTTTCCATACCCGGCTGCCAGCTTTTGCCGCTGATGGCGCCGGACGGACACATTTCCTTGCAGATATTGCAGTGTGTGCAGGGGTTTGGCGGCAGTTCTTTCGGGTTTTCAAATTCACAGTCGGTAAAGATTGTGCCCAGTCTCACACGGGTGCCAAAGTCCTTGTGGAGGAACAGGGCGGAATTGCCTATGCTGCCCAGTCCGGCCTGTCTGGCAATGGCTTTGTGGGAATAGCGGCCGCGGTAGTTCCAGCCTTCATCATTTATGCTCTGGCTGGCGGCAACGGTGATGAATTTATAGCCGTTTTCCTGCAGAAGCAGACCTGCCTGCAGCAGGCACTGGTCAATAAGGAAATTTACTGTGCGGTAATGGTTGAAATATGTATGTGTAGGTGCATCCTGAATTTCGTCAATAATTGCGTCTGACAGTCTGATTACAATACTCATTGCATTGTTCAGCCCGCCTATGCCTTCTTCCACATGGCAGAAGCCCACATCGCTTACCCCAAGGGAGCGCATTTTTTCTCTCAATTTTTCCTGCATAACTGCCTCCATTTATATAATGTAATAATATTAACAGAAAAGCGGCTTTTCTTCAAGTTTTCCCATATTCTTTCACATAATTGCCGGAATTATATATTGCTATATTAATACAGACAAAACTGTTGAAACAGTTAAAAAATTATGTTATTCTTAAAGTTAGACTATTTAAATAAAGAGGAATTTATGAAACAGAAAAAAGCTATAAGCCTTGAAACCTTTGTGGTGCTGTTTGTTATAATCGGCGGTTTTACTGCACTTGGCAGTATAATGGGTGTTGGAAATCTGTTCAATACGATTATGAATACAGCCCATGACCTTTTGCTGAATACAGTGTTTTTTATTATGGCTATTTCAGTTGTAACAGGTGCCCTGTCCAATGTTATGGCAGAATTTGGGGTAATCAGTCTGCTGAACAAGCTGATATCACCGCTTATGCGCCCTGTTTACGGTCTTCCTGGGGCGGCCAGTCTGGGTATTCTGTCAACCTTTGTGTCAGATAATCCTGCAATTCTTACACTGGCAAAAACAGACAGTTTTACAAAATATTTCAAACCGTATCAGATTCCTGCCCTGTGCAATCTGGGCACCAGCTTTGGTATGGGTATGATTCTGGTTACATATATGATGGGCCTGGGCCGCGAAGGCATTATAGGCGCCGCACTTATTGGCGTACTGGGGGCCTGCATAGGCAGTGTGGTTTCTGTGCGTCTTATGATGTCAAAAACAAAGAAATATTACAACGTTTCAAAAGAAGAATCAAAAGCTGACCACAGCCGCAAAGCAGACCGGACAACAGGTGAAGAAATGAGAACTGTTCACGGCTCTGCGATGGAAAGGGTGCTGAACGCTATTCTGGAAGGCGGCAAAACAGGGGTGCAGCTGGGGCTGGATATTATTCCCGGTGTTCTGTGTATCTGCACTTTTGTTATGATACTCACTTTCGGTGCACCTGCAGACGGTATTTATACCGGTGCCGCTTATGAAGGCATCGGTCTGCTGCCTGAACTGGGCGACCTTATTGCCCCTGTTACAGGCATACTGTTCGGTTTCAAAGACCCGTCAAACATCGCTTTCCCTATCACCAGTCTGGGTGCAACAGGTGCTGCAATGGCGCTGGTGCCACGTATGCTGGAAACAGGTGCAGCCGGTATGAACGAAATTGCCGTATTTACTGCAATGGGCATGTGCTGGAGCGGTTATCTGTCCACACACATTTCTATGATGGATGCTCTGGACAGACGTCAGTTTATCAAAGATGCCATTATCAGCCACACAATAGGCGGTCTGGTGGCGGGCATTGCCGCACATTATATCTTTTTGCTGTTTACACTGATATGATACATAATAAAAAGACACCCGGCGGGTGTCTTTTGTTTTTGCAGTAATTTTCTATGGCGTTGTTTATTCTGCGGCCTATATTTCTGTCATCCCGATACGCAGTGAGGGATCTTTGCAGTAATAGTTACAGCAGGATTATTGCTTTGAAGTTGGTTGCAGTGCGAAGATTCCTCAGCCTGTCGGCTTTCGGAATGACAGAGTGACAGTCTGGTGGATATGAGATTCTTCGCTGCGCTCAGAATGACAAGCGGGCGGGGATGGAACTCCGCTTTGCCTTGCCCGCACCACTACGCTCGCACCCGTTAGCCTCGCAGGACAGGCTCGGCTTATTCTGCTGTCGCAGAATACCACTCTGTCACTCTGCTTACCGGCTCGCGTTTTTGCCCGCGGCAAAACCATTCAGTCGCTACGCTACAGCCGCGGCGGGCATTCGCACCAAGTCGGCAATTTTGGAAAAATTGCCTCCAAGGGCGAAGCGGCACCGGGCGGGGATGGATCC
>JAFULT010000129.1 GCA_017483145.1 Oscillospiraceae bacterium
AGACCTGTTATTATAGATACTGACCCCGGTGTTGACGATACAATAGCCATTATGCTGGCAAATGCACACCCGGAACTTGATATTAAAGCAATCACCCCTGTTCTTGGAAATGTTTCTTACAGTTTTACAAGCGAAAACGCTCTTGGGCTTATTGAATATCTGGGTATAGACTGTAAAATCGGCATAGGTGCTGACCAGCCACTGTTTATAAAAGGTATGGATTCTGACGGCGTACACGGCAAAGGCGGCCTGGGCGGCTATATGCTGAAAAACAGCGGCAGAAAATTCGATGGATATGCCTGGGATATTATCAGGGATGAAGCAATCGCTGCGGGTGGTGAACTGGAACTGATTACTCTTGGGCCTCTTACCAACATAGCCATCACATTTATGCGTTATCCGGAAATAAAGCCCCTTATCAAACGTATTATCTGCATGGGCGGTTCTGCATATGAAGGCAATATTACACCGAAAGCTGAATTCAATGTTTGGGTTGATCCGGATGCATTCAACTATGTTTTCCACAGCGGTGTACCTATTGTAATGTGCGGACTGGACAGCACAGAGCAGGCATATCTGACTATTGATGAGCTGAAAAGTTTTGTTGGCAAAGATACAAAAATCAAAGAACTGTTTGACCATATTTTCAATTTCTTTATCAACAAACGCACCAATTCCACAGATGATGACAAACTGCAGACAATTTATGATGCAATTACTGTTGCCTGGGCACTGGATGAATCAATAGGCACAACAAACAAATACTATGTTACTGTTGAAACTAAAGGCCCTAACGCCGGCTGGACAATAGTTGACCACAAAGGCAAATACAAAAAAGAACCTAATGTGGAAGTGCTGGAAACAGCTGACAGAGCAAAATTCAAAGCTATGCTGGAAGAAATGCTGGAATATTACAAAAACTGATGATTACGTAAAAAGACAAAGTGAAAAACACTTTGTCTTTTTTATTGCATTATTAAGTTATTTTTTGTGTTTAAAAAACATCTTTATTGAACAATTAATGTAATTATTTGAGATTGTCCGGACCAAAACCAAAAGGAACAAGGTCTTTGAGAAGCATTTCAATAATGCCGCCTTTTCCATCCGGCATAACAATAACAAAAGTTTCCGGGTCACAGAATTCCATCATAACCTGGCGGCAGACACCGCAAGGTGCTGTAAGCAGGTCTGCTTCCACACCTTTAGGCGCACCTACAACTGCTATTTTGGAAAATTCCCTCTCCCCTTCATACACTGCGCGGAAAAAAGCTGTTCTTTCAGCACAGTTTGTCGGTGTATATGCGGCATTTTCTATATTGCAGCCGTGATAGATTTTACCATCTTTTGTCACCAGTGCTGCACCCACCATAAAATTGGAATAAGGTACATATGCCTTTTCCCTGGCTTTTTTAGCTTCATTTATAAGTTCTCTGTTTGTCATAATTCATAATACCGCCTTAATTTACTTAAATATATTATATTTCATTTAAGGCTGTATTACAACAAAAAGCGGCGAAATACATCGCCGCTTTAAAAATTATTATCAGTTTTCGCTGTAAATAACTGTTACATCAGGGTGCAGCTGCAAAATTGATGCAGGTACTTTTGGTGTAATCGGACCAAAGAAAGATTTTTCAACGATATCTTTCTTTTTAGGGCCATTTGCAATCAGCAGAACTTTTTTAGCCTGCATAATTGACATCATACCCATTGTAATAGCTGTTGTAGGAACATCTTCAATTTTTTCGAAGAAACGTGCATTTGCTTCGATTGTGGATTCATCCAGCACTACTTCGTGTGTTGCACCTGTGAAGAATTCATCAGGTTCGTTGAAACCGATATGACCGTCAAGACCGATACCCAGCAGCTGCAAGTCAATACCGCCCAGTTCTTTAATCATAGCGTCATAGGCTGCACCTTCTGCTTTCAGGTCTTCTGCACAGCCATTTGGAACAAATGTGTGGTCTTTTCTGATGTTTACGTGGTTAAACAGATTGTCGTTCATAAAATAACGGTAGCTCTGGTCATTTGTGCCGTCAAGACCAACATATTCATCCAGGTTTACAGATGTGATTGTAGAGAAATCAATATCCCCTGCCTGATTCATTTTGATAAGTTCTTTGTATGTGCCTACAGGTGAAGAACCTGTTGCAAGACCCAGAACACAGTCTGGTTTTACAATCATCTGTGAAGCGATGATAAGAGCAGCTTTGTGGCTAAGTTCTTCATAAGTTTTAACTTTAATAAATTTCATAATATATCTCCAAATAAAAATAATTAAGCTTTTCTTACAACAACATTGTCAACAGATTTTACAATGCAATCTGCAGGATAAACACCGCGCAATGCTGTAAGAGGATAAACAGATGTGCGTTTTCCGATTACTGTACCCGGATTGATAACACACTGGCAGCCGATATCTGCACCGTCTGCAAGAATACCGCCGATTTTTCTTATACCGGTTTCGATATCTTCATCGCCGTGAATAACAACAGCTTTGCCATCTGATTTAAGGTTTGAGCAGATAGAGCCGGCACCCATATGTGCTTTGTTGCCAAGAACAGAATCTCCAACATAATTGTAGTGTGGTGCCTGTACCTTATCCAGCAGAATGCAGTTTTTAAATTCTGATGAATTGCCAAGCACACAGTTTTCACCTGTGATTACGTTGCCGCGCAGGTAAGCACCCGGGCGGATTTCTGTGCCGTGACCGATAATGGCAGGCGGGATAATTGTGGCAGTCGGTGCAATTTTAACATCTCTGCCTACAAGAACACCTGTTTCGATTTCTGAAAAACCTTCTATTCCCTGTTCAATAAGCTGTGCACAAAGACCTTTTATCTTGCCCAGCATATCCCATGGATAAACACTTTCACTGAACAGTTCTTTGAGATAAGGGACATTGCATTCATAAAGATCAGCTGTTTTTACAAGTTTAGTCATTTGCATGGCCTCTTTCCTTGATAAAGTCATAGATTCTGTGGGCATGAGCTTTACACAGTTCATCAGTTTCTGCTTCAACCATAACACGGATTACAGGTTCTGTACCTGACTGGCGCAGAAGCACACGGCCATTGCCATTGATAATTTCTTCCACCTTTTCCACTTCTTCAAGAACTGCAGGGTCTTCCATTACAGCATTTTTATCTTTTACACGCAGGTTGATAAGATACTGCGGGAAAAGAGTAACAGGTTCTGCCAGCTGGCCAAGTGTGGATTTTTTATCTCTCATTTCTTCTGCCAGCATAAGTGCTGTCAGCAGACCATCACCTGTTGTAGCATATTTTTTAAGAATAATATGACCAGACTGTTCGCCACCCAGAGAGAAGTTTTCTTTCTGCATGCATTCGTATACAAATCTGTCGCCTACTTTTGTCTGAACACAGTCGATGCCGATTTTCTTAAGTGAAGAAACAAAACCGGAGTTGGACATTACTGTGGCAACTACAGTGTTACCATTGAGAACACCGCGATCTTTAAGGCGCTGTGCAAGGATGTACATCATTGCATCACCGTCAACCACATTGCCGTGTTCATCAACAGCGATACATCTGTCAGCATCGCCGTCAAATGCAAAACCTACGTCAAGATGCTGTTCCTTAACAAGTTTCTGCAGGTTTTCAATATGTGTAGAACCTACGCCCAGGTTGATATTCAGACCATTTGGCTGGTTGCCTGTAACATATGTGTGTGCACCAAGTGCGTCAAATACAGCTTTTGCAATCATCCAGGATGCACCGTTTGCACAGTCAAGACCAATTTTAAGATCTTTATAGGAATGGGATGCAATTGAAATAAGATAGCCTACATATCTGTTTCTGCCGGAAACATAGTCTATAATCCGGCCTATGTTTTCTCTGTGGGCAAGTGGCAGGTCTTCGCCTGTTACACCCAGTTCATCGAGAGCACCATCAAGATATGCTTCGATAAGCAGTGTTGTTTCATCATCCAGCTTTTCGCCGTATTTGTTGATTACTTTAATACCATTGTCGTAGAACGGGTTGTGTGATGCAGTAATCATAATACCGCAGTCGAATTCATCCTGACGTGTAACAAATGAAACAGATGGAGTAGTAGTAACGTGCAGCATATATGCATCTGCACCGGAAGCAGTAATGCCAGCTACAATAGAATATTCAAGCATATAACTGGAACGGCGTGTATCTTTGCCTATAACGATTTTTGGTCTGTAGCCTGCTGTTTTGCATCCTGAAAGTGGTGATGAATAGTACCAGCCCAGGAAACGGCCAACTTTATAGGCCTGCATGGATGTCAGATTCATATTTGCTTCGCCGCGGAAACCGTCTGTACCAAAATATTTATTCTTTCTCTTTACACCGTCTTTTGAACGGTTGATTGTTATTTTATCGTAGAGAAGTTCATCTGTGGAAATATTAAACATTTCACACAACTGTAAAACTTTATCAATCTGTGGCAGTGACTGATCCATTTCCCATTTGGAAACAGACTGTCTTGAAACTGAAAGCTTATCAGCCAGAGTTTCCTGTGACATATTAGCTGCGCTGCGGAGATGAGTAATTTTTTCACCTATTGTCATAATATTCTCCTTATGCATTTATTATAAGGCTTATACCTTACATTTCTATGATACAACAAAAGTATATAAACATTCAATCAACAATACTTTGAACTTTTCGCAACCAAAAGTTGCAGTTTTATATCTTTTATTCTATAAAATTATAATACTTTGCAGTATTACAGTCAAGTTTTGCAAAGAATATTTTACATTGTGTTCATATTTGTACATCAATTATTATATGCAGTATATGCAGGAAATACCACAAAAGAAAAAATCCTGCAACTTTTTACAGTTGCAGGATTATGGTGGAGCTGACGGGAGTTGAACCCGTGTCCGAAAAATAATTCACGACAGTATCTACGAGCGTAGTTTATCTACAACATTTCCTTTGATGCAGGCCGACAAACAGGCCGCACCATCAGTAGCTTCATAAAATCATGACCAGACTCAAAGCTTTGCCTGATTCACGTGCTCTATCTGCATGACGCTCTGACCCCGGCCGATAGAAAACCGGGCAGAACGGCTACTTAATTAAGCAGCTACTAATGTGTTACGATTAGCGTTTATTTTTGTGAAGCTTTTTAAGTGGTGCCTCACCACTACTCGCTGCTCTCGCTGCAAATTCCCCGTCGAAATCCAATACAGCCCCGTGTATTGGTATAATAAAACAATGTTTTAATCCATCGTAACAGGGATAAAACTTATCTGATTCTTTCTTTCATAGCGCGGTCAATATCTCTTTTTGCATCACGTTTTGCTATTGCATCACGTTTATCGTAAAGCTTTTTACCTTTACATAATCCAAGTTCAACCTTTACATACTGCTTTTTGAAATAAAGTGACAGTGGTATCAAAGTCAGGCCATCCTGTTTGATTCTGCCTGCCAGTTTATTTATTTCTTTTTTGTGCAGTAACAGTTTGCGCACTCTGAAAGGATCTCTGTTGAAGATATTGCCTTTTTCATAAGGACTGATATGCATACCATTGATGAATACTTCACCAT
>JAFULT010000017.1 GCA_017483145.1 Oscillospiraceae bacterium
CATATGCCTGCTTTTAGCAGCTGTAACCCCGCTGGCAAAGAAAAAAGGCTGAACGATAAAAGCATTGAGATACGCTGTAAACCGGTTGCTGTCCAGATGATAATAGATTACAAAGAAAATGGAAATGGCCTTGAACACATCCAGCCAGCCATATCTTGTCTGTCTGTTTTACATAAAATCACCTGTCCTTCTTCAGCAGCACCGGACCAAGGACACACACCAGCACCACCACCGGATAGGCGGCACCAAGGTACACTGCATAGGTGCCGATGTCAAAGGCGGCCTTTTCCATAAATGAAATGATAAACACTCTGAACACCGCCATCAGCAGCATGCCCGGCAGTACAAACAGCATAATCTGTTTTTCAAAAGGCTGACGCACAAATGATATAAAACCTTTTACAACGGCGAACAGTGCCAGCAGCATAAGGGGTATTGTCAATGCACGATAAATCCATGTAAGACTGTCCATAAAACTGAAGCATTTATGCTGGAAACCTGTATAATACGGGAAATCGGAATTTTCCACAGCAGCATAATTGGACTGTTCGTGAAGGAAGTTTTCCCATATGTCAATCTGGCCTGTGGTCATATCGCTTACTGTATCTTCGTGGCTGCGCATATCCTGCCAGGTAAGAATAAAGCCTATGCTGTGCAGGGCTTCCTCCACCACAGGGGCCACATATTCCGCCCTGATAGGCGGTGTAAGGGATGAGCGCCGCGGCAGTGCATTTTCGTCCTGCAGGCGCATTGCGTTTACTTCCACAGCCAGCTGTGCCCAGAAATCTTCCGCCTTCTGCCGGCTGTCATAAATACCCAGCTCTGTCGCTGTACGGCGCACAGCCCAGTAAAGCTGACCGGATTTGTAATCCCCCAGCCGGGCTGTGGAATACGCCCTTTTCACAGCGCTGTCAGGTGCATCCAGATAGTCATAGAACTGTGTGAAAGACGGGCAGTCTTCATACATTCTCATTCTCACATCCTCCGGCACAGAGATAAGCGGGTGCCAGTCGTCGTGGGAAAGAGTGGTCATTGCCCCAAATGCATCTGCAAAAGAGCCATTGTTGAAGTCGGAAAGAGTAAACACTCCGTAATATTTATTATTAATACTACATATAGTTAATACAAAAGCAGCTGTAATAACTGCCGGAACAGCTGTGGTGGCTATCCTCAGCAGTTTATTTTTCAACTCTTTGTCAATTATTATATAAATTATACATATTGCAATAGCTGCAACTGCAAATGGCAGCAGCCAGTAGCCGTCTTCGCGGCAGGTCCAGGCAAAGGCCAGGGACACCCCTGCCACCACCATAAAGCCTATGTTGTGGCGTATGTCCTTTTTAAGGCGCAGGGCCCAGCCGGCCAGTGCCACAAAGAACATTGTGCACAGCACCGGGAAAATACTGTCACGGTATACGCGCAGGGTGTGTTCTGCATAGGTGGACGGACTGTATATAAATGCTGTGAACAGCACCAGGCGGTACAGGTTAGTTTTTACCACAGGGCCCAAGGCCAGCACACAGAAAGCACCGCAGATTATCCACATCAGACAGTTGCCCACAAGGTATGGTATGCCCAGTTTGTGCAGCAGTGCCAGATAGATGCCAAAGAAGGGGTACTTTGACAGGGTGAGATAATTGTACTCTCCCAGCCAGTTGCCGCCGGCAATGCTGACGGCCCAGTTAAAGTACAAATCGTCGTCCAGCGGTGCCCCGAAAGGGAAAATCAGCATCATCTGACTGTTTGCCAATATAAGCCTAATCGCCGCCAGAATGGCAGCGATTACAAGCCGTTTTTTATAGTCAATATCTTTTTTCAACATTTGCAAGAATATCTTTCTCAAAACAATATGTAACAAAAGTACAAATTACTTTGTTATTTTTCTTATGCTTTCAACCACATACTGCTTGCGTGTGAACACCAGATTCAGTATAAGTGACAGGTATTTCAGCACAAAGGCAAACAGTACAAACATGCCAAAAAAGCCCAGGGAAATCACCCGCATAGTGGTTGTCCAGCCGGCCACAGGATTGGCAGACAGGAACACAGCCACTGTGTAAACCCCTGCCAGCAGCAGCACTGCCGCCATAATCACAGACAGTGTCACGCTGATTTTGTAGCCGATGTCGGTAAACAGGATAAGGCTGTTCAGGGCCAGTTCCTGCTTTACAGCCTTCTGGCTGTCCCCTGTTTTTTCAACAGGAAGGGGTTTGTATTCAAAGTCAGCCACAGGCAGACCGCAGGAAGCATACACAGCTTTTCTGTAAACTGTTTTCACACCCATTGATTTTACACGGTTGATACCGCGGCGGCTGATAACTGAAAAACGCTGTGTCTTGATTTTGTACTGCATATCGGAAAAGCGGTTGAACAGATTGTAAACAGCTTTGAAGAAAAGCGGCTGGCGCCGTTTGGAATGGCAAAAACAATATCATTGCCTTCCAGACTTTTGCGGTAAACAGACATAATCATATCAGCTTCATAGTCCACCACAGGGCTGTCAAATTCAAACACAAAGTCGCCTATGGAAATATCCACACCGGCCACCATTGCGCTTTCCACACCCTGGAAAAAGCTGGTGTTGATAAGTGTCAGGCTTTTTACCCTGTTCCGTTCACAGAAAGCTTCCACTTCTTTTACAGTGTTGTCTGTGGAACAGTCATTGACACAAACGATTTCATATTTTTCAAAATTTTCTTTCAGAAGTGTGTTCACGGCATTGAGAAAACCGCCCACTTCCCTTTCGTTGTTATAAAGGTATACAACGGCAGAAACGAAATTCTTTTCTTTATTCAAGCTCACCGTCAAGCACCTCCTGTAAATCGTAAACTGTATTTATTTTGCCGGACAGAACGCTGACAAAGGCAGGTTTTTTGTTGAAAACCTTTACCAGTGTTGGGCGGCTGTCGTCAATTTCGCTCATTTTCAGAATAGGTTTCATTGAAAAGAGTGAATGTGAATATTCAAACCGGAAATCATCCTTCAGATATTTCCTTGCCAGCTGTGACATATAGCCCCAGGCAGATTCCGGCTTGTGGGGACAGTTGTTGCAGTTGCCCAGATGCTGCGGTGTGCAGTAATCTTCCAGCCCTTTCTGACATTCAAAAGTCGGCAGTTTGTCATAGCAGGTAACGTGTGGGGTAAATGTAACGCTGGTCAGTGAATGATAGCCTGTCTTGCCAAAAGGCATAATGGAGAAAAACGGACCGTCCATAACTGTGATGCCCACGTCGCGCAGATTATCGTTGATTTTACACAGGATAATTTCGCACAGTTCGTATTTGATAGGGAAAGTTTCAAACCCGGCCAGGCTGTTTATCTGGTTTACACTGGCGTAGGTGGAGTTCAGCACATATGGCGCTGTAAACTTTGCACCGTCCTTCAGAGTGATTGTGTAGTTTTCCCCGTCGTTGTCAATGGCTGTGATAAAGCTGTCAAAACGCAGGGTAACATTGTCCAGCACAGACAGCTCTTTCAGCAGTCCGTCGCGGAGAATAGCCCAGTCATAGGTATATTCCTTGGTTAAAAATGTGCCGTCACACATATCTTCCTTGAAATATTTAGTGTTGGAAATTCTTTCACAGGGGATATCTGCGTCATGACAGAATTTTTCAAACTGTTCCCGGCTGGTCCAGGAGAAGTTTGCGCCGGTGGCGTAGATTTTTGTGAAATCGTCTTTGATACTGTCCGGATAATCTTCACAGAAGCGGTCAAAGTAGCCGCGGCTCTTGCCTGCTGTGGAAAGAGAGCGCGGATAGTGATAGCCCATATGCACACGGGCCTGGTTTATGTATGTTACACGGGCAAAAGGCACGCTGTCGCATTCCAGCACCAGCACTTTTTCACCTTTTTTGCCGCAGTATACGGCGCTGTACAGGCCATACAGCCCCGCGCCTATTATAATTTTATCGTAGTTCATCAGAAAACCTTTTTTGTCATCTTGTTCTTTTCTAAACACCTTGCAGATTAACTTTGTATCTCGTAGATGTATGTCCACTCAAGTAATAATTCTGTCATTCCGAAAGCCGTAAGGCTGAGGAATCTTTGCACTGTAAATTTTTACAGTACAATATTTTTAATTATAATTTTTACATTTATGTGTATGTAAAGTTTCTGACGCTGCGCTGGCGTTACTTTTGGCGCAAAAGTAACCAAAACGTGGGGCAGCGTAGCTGCAAGAACGGTTTTGCCGCAGGCAAAAGGCCGAGTTTGTCCTTGCGAGGCCAGTGGATTGCGATTCGCCCTTGGCTTGGCCGCCCCGTTAGCCTCGCAGGACCGGCTCGGCTTATTCTGCTTCGCAGAATACCACTCAGTCGCTGCGCTACCACCGTAGCGGCCATTTGCGCATGGTCGGCGGCGTAGCCGCCTTCCACGGCAAACCGGCATGCATTGCCCTTAAGGGCAATGACGGCGCTAAACAATAATTTACTAAACATCCCACATATATTCCAGGAGAGGCATGGCCTCTCTTTTTTATTTTGTTTTCATGAATAGGGGAAATACAGGGGAAAAAGATGGGATGAAATGACTCCAAACCGGGGTTATCATAAAGGCGTAAACACAAAGGGCAGAAAAAATCTAACAGCGGTGCCCGGTGAAACAATATGAGAAAGGAGACAAAAATGGAAGAAAAGAAACTGGAATGGCAGCTTGAGCAGCCACAGGAAGAAATGAAAGAACCCCAGCAGGAGGACAGGCTGGACAAAACAGCCCTGGCGGACTACATCATTTCAAAAATGCCTGCAGAGCTTGTGGACCGGCTGCGTGAAGGCAAAGACATGGAAAGCCTTGTGATGCAGTGGGAAAACCGCATGCTGAAAAAGGAAAACGATGCGCTGAAAAAACGACTGGAAAAAGAAACAGCAAAACCCCTGACCCTTGCAGGTGAAGGCGGCGAAGGCGCAAAAGACCCGTTTGTGGCAGGCTTTATGCAGGCTATGGCAAATTATTGATTTTAACAAGAGAAGGAGAAAAGAAAAATGGCAATCAATCTTTTTACACTGCACAGTGATATGACACAGAGTGCTTTCACACGAGAAAGCCTTGTTGCCGGCAGACTGTGCAATGACTATGAATTTTCCGGTGCAAAAACCGTAAAGATTCTCACACCTATTACAGTTCCTATGAACAATTATCAGCGCAGTGGCGCAAACCGCTACGGCAATCCTACAGAAATGCAGGATATCATCCAGGAACTGACTCTGACACAGGACCGCAGTTTTGCCCTGACAATCGACAAAGGCAATGACGCTGACCAGGGCTATGCAAAAAATGCAGGCAAAATGCTGATGCTGCAGATTGCAGAACGCGCTGTGCCGGAATTTGACAGCTATGTTTTCAACAAGCTGGCAAACAAAGCAGGCTTTATTGTGGGCAACAGCACAGCAATGACAAAGTCTGACATCTGTGAACGCATCAGCGAAGCCGGTGCAAAGCTGGATGATATGGAAGTACCTGCATATGACAGAATGCTGTTTGTTTCAACACAGGGCTATAAAATGCTGAAGCACTCTGATGAGTTTATGGCTGTGCAGGAACTGGGCAAGGACGCTCTGGCAAAAGGTGTTGTGGGCAGCTATGACAATATGGAAGTTATCAAAGTGCCTGCCACACGCTGGCCTGAAAATGTGAACTTTATGATTGTTCACAAAAATGCGGCCACAGCCCCTGTGAAGCTGAGCGAGACAAAACTGCACAAAGACCCACCGGGTATTTCCGGTCATCTGCTGGAAGGCAGGGAATATTATGACTGCTTTGTGTTTGCACCCCGTTCCTGGGGCGTTTATGCAGAAATTGACACTTCTGCGGGCAAAGGCAGCGTATGTGCCACACCGGCAATTTCTGCAGCAGGCGCAATTTCCTGCAGCACAGATGGCGTCACAGTTTTCTATACTACAGACGGCTCTGACCCACGCTATTCTGCCACAGCCGTACAGGGCACATCTGCGCCGGCAACAGCAGGCACAACAGTAAAGGCATATGCCCACAAGGCAGGCGCTTTTGACTCTGCAGTTGCAGAAAAAACATTTTAATTAAATTATAAAAATAATTCCCCACAGAAGGCGGCTGTGATACCAGCCGCCTTATTTGAAAGAAAGGAAGATTATGACAGCGTATGAAATTATAAACAAAGGTTTTGGCGCCGCCGGGGAAAGCTTTGAAGATTATCCCGACAAGTCCCTGGCGCTTATATGGCTGAATATTACCATTGCCGAAAGCAGGGATGCAGAAAACCTTGTCAGAAAAAAGAATGGTAAACAATTGCTGTCAGACACTGCAGCCGGGACACTGACAGAGGATGTGGATATGTGCAATGATATCTGCGCCATAGCATTGCCCTACGGCATAGCCGCCTATCTTGCTGCTGACAGGCAGGACAGTCATATGGCGGCAATATTCCGCAACCGATTTATAACTGCATTGCAGAACCGGGCAAAAGGCGACGAATTTACCATACAGGATCTGTACGGAGGTGAGATATGAAAAAGGAAGAAACAGGTGCAGCAACGGATAAAAAGATTCATATCTACACTAACTTCAAAGGTGTGGACTATGCCCATGCCCCGGCAAATGTTTCCCCTCACCGCAGTGTAAACGGGCTGAATATGGTGCGCAGTGAAGTGGGCAAGGTGTGCAAGCGAACGGGATATGAATTTGATGCCCGCCAATGGACAGAAACTGTGAACGGCGTCCACTTCCTTGTAAAGGATAACGAAACAATCTGTCTTGTACACAGCGGCAGCTGTTTCTATGCTGATGGTGAAATAATTTTTGACCGGGCAAACAATCACCGCAGCACGGCGGTGCAGATGGGGGACAAACTGTATATTCTGGACGGAGCAGATTTTCTGGTATACAACGGCAGCAGTATCAGCTATCTGCGTGACGAAGCCTATGTGCCGCTGACCTATACCGGCAGAAGCCCTGCGGGCGGCGGCAGGCAGATGGAACAGGTAAACCTGCTGACAGCCAGAAGATGCGAAGGCTTTGTGGCAGACGGCACTTCAAAGGTTTACAATCTCAGCCAGCCACAGCTGGACTCTGCCAATGTGACGGCGGTTGTGTACAGGGATGACGGCACAGCCTATACTGCATCAGACCAAAACGGCCTTGTGGTGGATACTGTGGCAGGCACAGTCACATTTGACCGGGTGCCGCCATTGTCCAAAATTACCGACCGAGACAATGTGTTTATCACCTATGAAAAGGCTTCTTATGAAGATGCCGGTGTATTGGACAAATGCACAGTGATGGCAGTTTTCGGCCCCGGCGGCAGGCCGGATACACTGTTTGTGTCCGGCAATCCGGACCACCCCGGAAAAGAGTGGTTTTCACAGCCCGGAAACCCTGCCTTTTTCGGCATTGCAAATACAGATACAGCCGGCAGTGACAGTTCTCCGGTGGTGGGTTACAGCACAAGAGGTGACAGGCTGTTTGTACACCGTCACAATAACGAAAGACAGCTGAACATCCTGGTGCGCACCTGTTCAGGCGGGGACAGCAACCATTATTCCTACCCTGTTTCAAATGCATTGCAGGGGGAAAGTGCCGTTTCCGGACAGGGGTTTGTAAATATGGCCAATGATACACTGTTCCTTACTGCAAAGGGTGTTTATGCCATTACAAAAAACGATGCCACACAGGACCATATCACACAGCTGCGCAGTTTTTATATCAATCCACGGCTGGAAAAGCTGGACCTGTCACAGGCTGTGGCAGTGCAGTACAATGACTTTTATGTGCTGGCTGTGGGCAGGGATATTTTCCTGCTGGACACTTTGCAGAAAAGCTATGAGACTGACAAGGAATATTCCCGGTATCAGTACGAATGCTACCACTGGCAGCTGCCGGTGGCTGTGCAGCTGCTTTTTGTTCAGGAAGGGCGTCTGTGCTTTGTGACGGAGGACGGCAGGACAGGCCGATTTTACACCGATTATGACAATCCCCACAGCTTCAATGACAACGGACTGCCCATTACTGCCATATGGCAGACAGGGGATTTTACCGCAGGAATCACCCACAGGATAAAGAATATCTACAGGCTGTGGGTAGTGTGTGCGGTGGCCCTGCGCACAGGGGTGTCTGTACAGGCACAGGTAAAAGGCATATGGAAGGAGCTGCTGCAGGATATGACTACGGGCAGATTTTTCCAGTGGTCGGAAATACAGTGGTCAAAATTTACCTGGTCTACCGACAGAACGCCAAAACTGATGAAAAAGACAGTGCGAATAAGAAATATTGATAAAACAGCTTTCAGGCTGGAAAACAGCAATTTGAATGAGCCGTTTGGAATATACGAACTGGGGTTTGAATATATCACCGGCTCTTACTACAGATAAGGAGGAAAAATGACTCTGAAAAAAATTACAGACCGGGACCTGCAGGGATATGGGGTAATAGGTATGGCTGACGCACCCAACCTGTCTGCCAGACAGATGCAGGAAAAGGTGGAAGAAGTGGTGCGCAATGTGGTGATTCCTGCTATCAACAGGAATATTGATTACACCGCATCAAAGCAGGATCTGGCAGATGCGGTTCTCAATGCAGGTGCCGGTGATATGGCCGCAGTTTTTTATGACACCAACGGGGACGGCATTGTAAACAAGGCAGACAACGGCTTTTTCATTTACACCCACAGTGGCAACAGCCTTACAGGCAGGGGCGAAAACGGCAGATTCAAGGCAACAGCAGCCGACACATATGCATCCTTTGTGGTAAACGGCACATCCTGTGCTGTGAAATGCGGTGAAGATACAGAAATAGAACTGGTGACTGATGCCTGGTACACCTTTATCCTTGACGGTAACACCATAAATTTTAAGCAGGGTGGAGCAGGGCTCAATTTCAAAATTGTGGGCGGCACAGTACAGCCTGCTTCACCGAAAGAAAATACAATATGGGTAAATACAGACCTTGAAATCACAGGCTGGGCATTTGGCTCTGAAGCACCTGACAATATGCCGGCAGGCGGAGTGTGGATAAAGACAGGTGTAAGTGGCAATGTATGTCTGAATGCAGTAAAGAAAAAGGGCATATGGCTTTATCCGTCTGTTGCAAGGCAGTGGGACGGTGCGCAGTTTGTGAAAAAAGAAATGCTGACATACATCGGCGGGCAGTGGGTAAGTGCTTTCCCTGCATTGATTGAAAACGGTGTGGCCCGGGCAACTGTTGAAAGAAAGGGGTTTACCACTATATCAGTCAACGGTGTTGACCAAAACAAAATTGCCAACAGCGGTACAATCAGCAACAGTGGCGGTCTGCATATGGTAATTGATGGCTATCATCAGTACACCTGCACCTATCTTGACAGTGCCGTTGATTTTACAGATATTTCAACTGTAAAACTGACAGGCAGTGTCACAAAAGGGAATGTCAACAACAAATATATACCTGCAGTTGTATTTATAATGCCAAATACCGATACGCCGTTAAAAATTACCGCCAACGACAATGGGGTAACATTGGACGGTGCAGCGGCATACAGGATTGTGGCCAGCGGTGTAACAACAGAAACAGCAACCTGGAGTATAGATACGTCGGCTCTTGTGGGCCAGTATTATATCGGTGCCTGCCTGGTGGTTGCAAATGTTGGCGGCAATGCAAGTATGACGGTTTCCCATATTGAGTTTGAATAAAGGAGAGAACAGGCTATGAAAACAATTTATCTGAACGATGATTTTCAGTGTTCTGTTACTGAAAAAGAAGATACTGTACAGAGCGTGGAAACAGAGCTTTTTGACGGCAAGTGCAATGCCTGGATTGAAGGCTACCGCTTTGTCCCGGCGGGACAGACCTGGACACGCAGTGACGGCGTGGTGTTTACAGGTGAAATGATTGCACCCTTTAAGGATTATACATATCTTGAGATGGTGCAGTCACTTTATGACCAGCTGGCGGCTGATATCACAGACACACAGCTGGCCGTGGCAGAACTGTATGAAAGCGGGGTGGCAATGAATGGTTAAACTGTATGTAAGCCTTATAAGAAAAGGCCTGCGCACCCTTGACCAGGTGCCGCAGACCATCAGAGGGCAGGTTGCCGACGCTATTGCTTAAAGAAAGGAGAAGTATGCAGAACTGTAAATTTTTTATGGAACATATGCGCGTTACACAGGGCTACGGCCGCTATTCCAACGGCAATGTGGACTATACCAGTTATTCCCACACAGGTTCCTACGCACTTGATTTTGGTGGCAAAGACCTGGGCAAGGACTGGGCATATGCACCCTGTGATGTAAAGGTAGTGCGCATATACGGCGTGTACAATGCGGTGTGGTTTGAAAGTCTGGACCAGGTAATGTGCGCAGACGGCAAGGCCAGAAAGCTGGTGTTTATGCTGCTGCACATTGATGATGCCGATATGAAAGCCCTGGGCATACAGGTGGGCAGGATTTTCCGCCAGGGAGAAAAATTTTACCGCGAAGGCAGTGCCGGTGCTGTGGGCAACCACATACATATGGAGGTGGGCGCAGCACCGTTTACACCTACCGGCTGGCAGAAAACCAATATAAAGGACCGCACCAATGCCTATGTGTGGAAAATCAACAGCCAGCTGAAGCCCCACGAAGTGTTTATCATACCAAAGGACACCGTTGTTATGAACGACGGCGGCTATGATTGGTTCAGGGAGGACGAAAGGGATGAAGAAATCAGGCTGCTGCGGCAGGAAAATACTGATCTGAGACAGCAGCTGCAGCATTATACCGCCATTGTGGAAAAAATAGGCAGCATTCTGGATACGCTGTAGTTATGGCAGGGCTGGACGACAAATACAATGATACAAAGGCCCGTTACCTTGCCATGCTGGCGGTGCAGAATATGCACAACAGGAATCTGGGTATCAGCTATGACAGGCTGATACGGCAGAACAAAATAAGAAAAGGCAATATCGATTTCTGGCTGGAAAGGATTATTGCCGGAGAGGGGCAGAAAAATGACAGTTGAAATTACCGTTCTTATCAGTGCTCTCACGGCACTGGCCGGTATGATTATGGGGATAAACAGCGCCCGCAGGGCATCCCGGAAGGATGTGGAAAAGCAATCCAGGGAAACAGCTACCATTATCTCGGAAATCGGTTATGTGAAAGCCGGCATTGACGATATAAAACGCAGGCAGGAAAAACAGGACGAAAGACATTACAGCCTGCTGGCAAGGGTGTCAAAAATCGAAGCCAGCCTGCCCGGACATATTATGTAAAGGAGAACTATATGAATTTTGAAATGATACAGGAATACATAGACCCGCAGCTGGTTATTCTGGTGCCTATGCTGTGGGGTATAGGAATGGCAGTGAAGAAAAGCAGCATTGAAAACAGGTTTATTCCGTTTGTACTGTTGCTGTGTTCCTGCGCTGTGGTTATGCTGCATCTGTTCAGCACCAATACAATGCTGGACAGCCGGGCAGTAAGCACCTGTCTTTTTGCAGGCATCACACAGGGCAGCGTTATCTGGCTGTGTGCCTGGCTGGGATATGAAAAACTGCTGAAAGGCGGTGAAAACACCTGATGACAGAGTTTATTGTGGGTCTTGTGCTGGGCGGTCTGCTGGTTTTCACCCTTATGGAATACCGCCGCTGGAAAAGCCGGATTGTCAGCGGCAGATACACTGCAGACGCCGGCACAGAAACCGCCCAATGGCACAATATGATGAATTATAGCGGCAGTGAAAGGGGGCAGATAAACTATGAAAATTGAAACAGATATTACCGCCATTATGGCAGAACACAGAAAATGCACAAACTATAATCTGATGACTGATTATTACCATAAGGTGGATATGCAGGAAAAATTTTATGCGGGCAACCAGTGGTATGGCGTGAATGCCCCGGACCTTGACAAGCCTGTGCTGAATTTTATACGCAGGGTGTGTTCATTCCTTACCGCTATGGTTACCAGCAATGAAATCACAGCCTTTATCACTCCTTACATCCACACCCCGGAAAACAGCCGCACAGCAGATATACTGAATATTGCCATTGAAAAAGTGACAGAAAGCAGCAAGCTGCCGGCTGCAGCCCGCCGTGTGGTGCTGGATGCCATTGTGGCCGGGGACGGCTATCTGTACTGGTATTATGCTGACGGCACTGTAAAAAGTGAAATTCTGAAAAGCACCAATGTGCTGTTTGCAAACCCTTATGTAAACGATGTGCAGAAACAGCCTTTTATACTGATTGAACAGCGCGAATATCTGGACAGAGTGGTGGAAATGGCCCGCAGCAACGGACAGCCTGTAAAGAACATCCGCCCGGATGACGCATTTATGAACAGTGTGGAAAGCCTGCCAATGGTTACACTTATTACAAAAATGTATAAGCAGGACGGCAGGGTGTGGTACACACAGGTTACAAAGGACGGGGTAATAACACCGCCGGTATGCATGGGGTATACCATATACCCTATTGCCGGATTTTCCTGGGATTACAGGGTGGATTCATATCACGGCGCAGGGGCGGTGGAATATCTTATTCCAAACCAGATTGCTGTGAACAAGCTGTGGGCAATGGCTCTGCTGCATCAGAAAACCATGGCATTTCCGAAAATATTCTTTGACAAGACAAAGCTGGACAGCTGGACCAACAAGGTGGGTGCGGCCATAGGCGTTATAGGCAATCCCAACGACGCAGTTGCCACATCCTTCAAGGCAAATGATATGTCACAGCAGCTGATTGACCTGGTGGAGAAAACTATTTCCTATACCAAGGAATTTATGGGCGCCAATGATACATCGCTGGGCAATGTAACCCCGGAAAACACATCTGCCATACTTGCGGTACAGCGTTCTGCCACAATTCCGCTGGAAAATCAGAAACAGCAGTTTGCCGCTTTTCTGGAGGACTGTGTGCTGATAATTATGGACATTATGAAAGCCTGCTACGGCAGACGCTATGTTGAAATGGCAGACAACGAGGGCAATTACCATATGGAAAGCTTTGATTTTTCACAGATTGATGCCACACAGCTGTCCTGGCTGGTGCAGGCTGACAATTCCACCCCGTGGAGTGAAAGTGTGCAGATGCAGACGCTGGAAAAACTGTATGCAAAACAGATTCTTACCGATGCGTATGACTATGTGCAGGCCATACCGGCAACACAGCTGAAAAACAAACAGCAGATACTGAAAAAGCTGCAGGAAAAAATTGCATAAACAAAAAACACCATTCATCACAGGATGAATGGTGTTTTGCTTTTCTAATCAATAACCACGCCGGTTTCATAGCTTTTGTTGCCGATATCCTCCAGCAGGTCGCCCAATGTATATGTTCCTTTGAAATATTCCAGCCCGATGTTTATACATTCTGCCGCAAGATAGTCTGCACGCAGTAAAATATTATCCAGTGTTTCCACACTGAACAGGCCGGTAGCCGGGTTCTGCCAGAACGGAAAAACCGGCAATTCCCTTACACAGGGCTGCATATGGCTCATTACAAAGCCTTCTTTGAAGCCCAGCACCTTTTCCACCATATAGGCGGGGATGAATTTGCCTTTGGATGGAGAGTGGAAAAAGCCTTTTATAAATCTGAAATCCCTGAAAGCCAGGATATATTCACTCTGCGGATATCTGTGGTCGGGATAGGTGGCATCCACCGCTTTTTTGAACAGGGATGTAATCTGGTTCAGCGTCATTTTGTCCAGTTCCGGGCAGTACATATCCACCCGGGCAGCCGGCTGGCCTGTTTCGTCCATACTTATTTTGCTGTCCAGGGCACTTTCAAAATAGCCG
>JAFULT010000130.1 GCA_017483145.1 Oscillospiraceae bacterium
CTGCGGAGAGCAAAAATATTTCAAGGGCTTTAGCAGGTTGAAATATTTTTGCGAAAATCGCGAAGAAATTTGTCGAGCGAGTGAGCGAAGCGAATAAGGTTTCAAATTTCCGCGATTTGTAGCAGACGAAGCATTCCACACACTGTGCGGCGTTAGGGGTGAGCGAAGCGAATTGGCGGTTTGCCGTGGAAGGCGGCTATGCCGCCGACCATGCGCAAATGGCCGCTACGGTGGAGCGCGGCCAAGCCAAGGGCGAATCGCAATCCACTGGCCTCGCAAGGACAAACTCGGCCTTTTGCCTGCGGCAAAACCGTTCTTGCAGCTACGTAACGCCCCACGTTTCGCGTGCCCCGAAGGGGTATGGTTACTTTTGCGCCAAAAGTAACGCCAGCGCAGCGTCAGAAATTTTACATATACATAAAAGCAAAAATTATAATCAATATTGTCATTCTGTAAAATTTTACAGTGCAAAGATTCTTCAGTCGTTTCACTCCTTCAGAATGACAGGTGGGGCGTCGGGGCGCCGCCCCCTACGCAGATTATGCGGCGAAAAGTGAGCCGGCAACGGGACGGGAAACCCGTCCCCTACGGTTTAATCAGAATACAGGTTACAGCGTATGAGATTCTTCACCTGCGGCTCAGAATGACAGAACCCCTTTTCCTTCTTACCCCACCTTTATATATTACAGTATTATAGTTATATTATATAATTATAATATTTATTATATACTATTATTTATACTATATTATTATTGAGTTTTTTGGGGTTTCGTGGTAAAATTAAAGGGTATATAATCATCGAAACAGGAGAGTAAAAATGGAATCTTTTAACGATGTTTTTCTGGCTGTAAAAGACTACTGCTCCCAGAAAATAGTGAAGGCATCCTTTGACCTTTTTATCAGTCCTATGGAAGCCGGCAAGCTGGAGGGAGATACAGCTGTTCTCTATGCCAACAACGAATGGGCAAAAGGAATTATTGAAGACAGATTTATCCCTATGCTGACAGAAGGGTTTGAACAGGTGCTGGGTTTCACAGTTATACCAAGAATTGAACTGAAACTGCCTGAAAAGGAAGAAGAAGCACATGCACCAATCAACGGCGGGGAATATGCATTTACATTTGACACATTTATAGTTGGTTCTTCCAACAAATTTGCACACGCCGCCGCACTGGCCGTGGCACAGAATCCGTCTGTGGCTTACAACCCGCTTTTCATCTATGGTGACAGCGGTCTGGGCAAAACCCACCTGCTGAACGCTATCCGTGCAGAAGTAAGCAAAAACAACCCACGCGCCAACATTATCTATGTGGACGGCGAAACATTTACAAACGAAATTATCAACGCCATCAGGGAAAACAAGACAAACGAATTCCAGAACAAATACAGACAGGCCGATGTGCTGCTGGTGGACGATATCCAGTTTATTGCAGGCAAACAGAGTACACAGGAAGAGTTTTTCCACACTTTCAACGCCCTGCACAATGCCGGCAAGCAGATTGTACTGGTATCTGACAGACCTCCAAAGGAAATAAAAAGTCTGGAAGAAAGACTGCGCACCCGCTTTGAATGGGGGCTGATGGCAGATATACAGGCACCGGACTTTGAAACAAGATGTGCAATCATCAAAAGAAAATCTGACCTGCTGAGACTGGACATCAAAAACGATGTTATTGAATTTATTGCCACAAAGGTAAAGACCAATATCAGACAGCTGGAAGGCGTGGTTAAAAAACTGGATGCCCTGCACCGTCTGGAAGGCAAACCGCCTATTATGGTAAACGCCCAGTCTGCAATCAAGGATATTCTTAACGAACAGATGTCCACACCTGTGACAATTGAAAAGATTATCATTGAAGTGGGCAAGGTTTACGGCGTTTCCATTACAGATATCAGAGGCAAAAGCCGCAAACAGGAAGTGGCAGAAGCCAGACAGATGTCAATGTACATTGTAAAGGAAATCTGCGGACTGACCATGGCCGAAATAGGCAAGGAATTTGGCGGCCGTGACCATTCCACCGTGGTTTATACCATCAGCCAGGTGGAAAAGAAAATGAAAGAAAACAGCTTTTTCAGAGATACTGTGGAAGACATTATCAAAAACGTAAAGGCTATTTAGTATAAAAAGCAGCACCACACAGGTTGTGTGTGTATGAGATTCTTTGCAATCTGCGCTTGCTCAGAATGACAGAGCTATAATAAGAGCATAACAATGTCATCCCGAAACGAAGTGAGGGATCTTTGCAGTAACAGAAACCGCAAAATTATAGTTTAATGCAAACTATAGAACAAAGATTCCCCGGCTGAAGCCTTCGGAATGACAGGGAGTAAAAGATGTATTATGTTTATATATTATCCAATTGGAATAACCAGGTAATATATACAGGTGTTACCAATAATCTGGAAAGAAGAGTATATGAACATAAAAACAAACTTGTTGACGGTTTTACAAAGCAGTACAACATAGACAAACTTGTTTATTTTGAACAGACCACTGATGTGAAGGCAGCTCTGGAAAGAGAAAAACAGATAAAAGGATTGAGAAGGGAAAAGAAAAACAATCTTGTGAATTCTATTAATCCTGACTGGAAAGACCTGAGCAACAGCTGGTATAAATAAAAACAGGGTGTCATCCCGAAACGAAGTGAGGGATCTTCGCAGTTACAGAAACTGCAAAGTTATAGTTTAATGCAAACTATAGAACAAAGATTCCCCGGCTGAAGCCTTCGGAATGACAGAAAAAAATAATAAAAACCAAAAAATCAACAATTTTATCAACAATTGCTGTAAAAATGTTGAAAACATATGTATTTCACCGGCGGAAAATATCACAATTTAAAGAATATGCATATTTTCACATTTAAGCCCGGGACATATGCATAAATATACAGTTGAAACTGTAAAATCTTTCAACAAAGTTTTCAACATTCAACAGTAAGTTTTCAACAGTTTCAACAGGGCAAAAAGTTATCGGCATTGATTAAACATTTATTCAACGGGTTTTCCACAAGGGAAAAACAGGGGATTTGCCAGTAAAATAAAGGGTTTAAAAAGTTTTAAACATTTCAGCCGCCCCTACTACTACGACTGTTAATATATTATTGCAGGTAATGGATTTTCCTGCGGAATAATGAAAAAAAATATTTTTTACCATCCGTGTGGATGTTAAAAACTTTGAAAGGAATATTAAGTATGAAAATTATCTGTGACAGAGACAAGCTGAATGAAGCTATACGGATAGTTTCAAGAGCTGTAGCAACAAAAAGCAATCTGGCTTCCATTGAAGGTATTCTGCTGATAGCAGAAAATGATACCCTTACTCTGACAGGCTATGATTTTGAAATGGGAATAAAAACCACTTTTGAATGTGAAGTGGAAAGAGAAGGCGATGTTGTGCTGAACGCACAGCTGCTGGGCAATATCGTAAGAAAGGTAAACAACGACACAATCTTCATCGAATGCGATGAAAGAATGAACTGCGTTATCAGAAGCGGTATCACAAAATACAACATCAAGGGCATTGACAGCGTTGATTACCCTGATTTCCCGTCAGCCGGCAAGGACAACAGCGTGAAAATTGAAAACAGCCTGTTTACAGAAATGTGTGACTATGTTATCTATGCTGTTTCCACAGATGAAAAAAGACCTGCCCACACAGGTGTGCTTATCAGACTGGAAGACAGCCAGCTGACAATGGTTGCACTGGACGGTTACCGTCTGGCTGTGTGTGAAAGACAGGTGGACTTTGAAGGCAATTTCAATATGATTGTTCCTGCAAAGGCCATGAACGAAGTAAGAAGAATTGTTGGCGACAAGGACGGCAAAATCACAATCTTTGCATCCCGCAGATATGTGATGTTCAAAGCCGGTGAATTCATTGTTCTGTCAAGACTGCTGGAAGGCGATTTCCTTGATTACAAAAAAGCTATTCCTGCAAACTATATGACAGATGCTGTTATCAACACAAAAGCACTGCAGGAAGCAGTGGAAAGGGTTTCACTTATCATTACAGAAAGACTGCGCAACCCTGTGAAAATCAACATCAGCGACAACACACTCAGCGTAAAATGTGCAACAGAGCTGGGTGATGTATATGATGAAATCAGCGTGGGTCAGATTGGCCCGGATATGGAAATAGGTTTCAACAACAGATATATCCTTGATGCGCTGAAAGCAAGCAGGAAGGAAGAACTGATTTTCAAATTCTCCGGCCCTCTGGCACCTTGCAAGATTATCCCTAAAGAAGGAGACGACTTTACCTATCTGGTACTGCCGGTAAGATTTAAAAATGATTGAGATAGCAATTAAAACTGAATTTATAAAACTGGACCAGTTTCTGAAATTTGCAGGCTGTGTTTACACAGGCGGCGATGCAAAGGGCTTTATTCAGGACGGCTATGTAAAAGTAAACGGTGAAGTGTGCACTATGCGCGGCAAAAAACTGTATCCGGGCGACAAAGTGAACTTCAACGAAGAAGACTTTATTGTGGTAAGTGAATAATGCCGGGCCAGTATATCAGGGATATAGATATAACAACCTACAGAAATATTGATAAGGCAAATGTGACATTTTCTCCGGGGATAAACATTATCTACGGGGAAAATGCCCAGGGCAAAACCAACTTTATGGAAGCCGTGTGGCTGATGAGCGGGGGCAAAAGTTTCCGCGGCACAAAGGATAAGGATATGATAGGCTTTGGGGCTGATTCCTTCCGCATTGAAGGCACGGTGTGCCGCGATGACCAGCAGGTGAAAATAACCCTGGCCTGTGCAAAGAACAATCCCAGATATGCCGGCAGGGTGGCAAAGATAAACAACGGCAATTTTGTCAGCCCGTCAAGGATTGCAGGCAATTTTTACCGGGTGAACTTTGCACCTGTCCATTTAAGCATTATCAGCGGCGGCCCTGCCCTGCGCAGAAAGTTTGCCGATGCCTGTCTGTGCCAGATGTATCCTACCTTTATGGAAAATTACAGGCAGTATATGCATGTGATTGACCAGAGAAACAATTTTCTGAAAACCATAAAGAACTATGACGAAAATCAGGCAAATGCCATTTTTGATTCGCTGGATATAACACTGGCCACCCTGGGCTATGAAATATACCGTATGAGAAAGATATTTATAGAATTGCTGGCGGAGTATGCCGGCAATTACTATGATAAGATCAGCCAGGGCAGGGAAAAGCTGACCTTTGTTTACCGAGATATGGGAAAAACAGGGGATGAAATCCTGCAAAAGTTGGTGTATAACAGAGACAGGGATAAAATTCTGGGGTATACTTCCACCGGTATCCACCGTGAAGACATAGATATTTATCTGGATGGCAAAAAGGCCGGCGAATATGCCAGCCAGGGCCAGCAGAGAAGCATAGTGATAGCCATGAAACTGGCTGAAAGCGATATTATGCAGCAGGTGACAGATGTGCCGCCGGCTGTGCTGCTGGACGATGTGCTGAGCGAACTGGACTCTGCCCGCCAGGACTATCTGCTGAACAACATAAAAGGCAGACAGGTGTTTATAACCAGCTGCCATATTGAACGCATACAGTTATCGGAAAGTAAAAAGTTCTATGTGGAAGGCGGAGTTATAAAGGAAGAGACATAATGTCATCCCGAAATTAAGGATATATTCTGCAACAGAAACTGCAGATTTACGTTTCATTGATAGCTATAGAGCGAAGATTCCTCCACCTGCGGTGTTCGGAATGACAGAGCTATAATAAGAGCATAACAATGTCATCCCGAAACGAAGTGAGGGATCTATGCAGTGACAGAAACTGCAAAGATATAGTTTAATGCAAACTATAGAATAAAGATTCCTCCACCTGCGGTGTTCGGAATGACAGAGCTATAATAAGAGCATAACAATGTCATCCCGAAACGAAGTGAGGGATCTTCGCAGTGACAGAAACTGCAAAGTTATAGTTTAATTCAAACTATAGAACAAAGATTCTTCGGCTGAAGCCTTCGGTATGACAGAATAATAAATATATTAAATTAAAATGTACGTAGATATTTTTACAGATTATCTTATAGACAGTGAGCAGGTGGTGGGGATATTTGACCTGGACAACACCACCACAAACAGGTTCACAAATGATTTTCTGAATTTGAAGCAGAAAGAAAACAAAATCACTTATCTGGTAAGTGATATTCCCAAAAGTTTTATACTTATGGCTGACGGCAGCGTATATGTTGTGGAGCTGTCCAGCCAGATATTGAAAAAAAGGTTTGAAATAATATAAAGGCGGAGAAAAAATGTCGAATATTGAAAACAAAGTAGAAAACAATTACGGCGGCGAGCAGATTCAGGTTCTGGAAGGGCTGGAAGCCGTAAGAAAAAGACCGGGTATGTATATCGGTTCAACCGGCGAAAGCGGCCTGCACCATCTGGTGTATGAAATCGTGGACAACGCCATTGACGAAGCGCTGGCCGGTTTCTGTGACCATATTGAAGTTGAAATACTGCCGGACAATATTATCCGTGTAACTGACAACGGCCGTGGTATTCCTGTTGGCATTCAGCCAAAGCTGGGCATTCCTGCGGTGACTGTTGTATTTACTGTCCTTCATGCCGGCGGCAAGTTCGGTGGTGAAAATTCAGGCTATAAAGTTTCAGGTGGCCTGCACGGTGTTGGTGCATCTGTTGTAAATGCACTGTCCGAATGGCTGAAGGTTACAGTGCGCAACGGCGAAGGTGTGTATACACAGAGCTTTAAACGCGGTGTGGCAGACGGCGATCTTGAAAGAACAGGCGACACAACAGAAAAGGGCACAGTGGTTGAATTCAAAGCTGACCCTGTGATGTTTGAAACCTGCATTTACAAATATGAAACTCTGGAAAAACGTCTGAGAGACCAGGCATTCCTCAATGCCGGCCTGCGCATTACACTGACAGACAGCCGTGAACAGGCAGCTGCCAGGACAGAAAGCATGTACTATGAAGGCGGTCTGAAGGATTTTGTAAAATATCTCAGCAAAAACAAAACAGAACTGCACCCTGTTATCCATATGAAAACAGTCACAGAAAATTCCACAGCGGAAGTGGCACTGCAGTACAGCGATGACTACAACACCAGCATCTGGTCATATGCCAACAACATCAACACACCTGATGGCGGTACACATGAACAGGGTTTCAAGGCTGCGCTGACAAGGGTTTTCAATGAATTTGGCCGAAAGAGAAATCTGATTAAGGAAAATGAAGAAAATCTGAAACCTGAAGACGTAAGGGAAGGTCTGACAGCTGTTATAAGCGTAAAAGTGACCGAAGCACAGTTTGAAGGACAGACAAAGGCAAAGCTGGGCAATACAGAAGTGCGCAGACTTGTTGATAGCATGGTTTATGAAAAACTGAAGGATTATTTTGAAGAAAACCCTGCTGTTGTAAAGGTTATCTATGAAAAAGCCCTCAGTGCACAGCGTGCCCGTGAAGCAGCCAGAAAAGCAAGGGAACGGATAAGAAGAAAAACAGGTCTTGACACTGCAAGAATGCCGGGCAAACTGGCTGACTGTTCTTCCAAAGACCCTACTGAATGTGAAATCTACATCGTTGAAGGTGACTCTGCCGGCGGTTCTGCTATCGGTGGCAGAGACAGAAAATATCAGGCTATCCTGCCTCTGTGGGGTAAAATGATAAACGTTGAAAAGGCAAGAATAGACAAAGTGTACGGCAATGAAAAGCTGACACCTGTTGTGATAGCGCTGGGCTGTGGTCTGGGTGAAGAAATAGACCTGGAAAAACTGAGATATCACAAAGTTGTTATAATGGCCGATGCTGACGTGGACGGCCAGCATATCAGAACACTGCTGCTTACATTCTTCTTCCGCTTTATGAGACCTCTTATTGAAGAAGGCCATATTTATATCGCCATGCCTCCGCTGTATAAAATAAGCAAAGGCAACCAGCACAGATATGCATATGACGAAGAAGAAAGAGAAGCAATTATTGCCCAGTTCGGCGGCAATTATAAAATACAGCGTTACAAAGGTCTGGGTGAAATGAACGCAGAGCAGCTGTGGGAAACAACACTGAACCCTGAAAACAGAGTTATGATAAAGGTAAGTATGGAAGATGCACAGAAAGCAGACGAAACCTTTACAATGCTGATGGGTGACAAGGTTGGCCCAAGAAGAGAATTTATTGAAAAGAACGCCAAGTACGTAACTGACCTGGACGTATAGGTGAAGGTATGGAATATCCTTTTAAAATAGAACTTGACGTAACCCAGGATGATTTTATAGAAGTTGAAATTCTGGAACAGGAACTGGAAGCACAGCTGTGGAAAAAAAGTGTGAAGAAAACATTTATAATTGAAACAGCGGTTATTGCCCTGGCAATGTGCATTATCGCATATATGGCAGCCAGAGGGACAATTATGATGCTTACCCTTGTTTTCCCGGTTTTCTTCTGGTTTATATTCCTTTTTCATTTCATTTACACATATAAATGGGGTGTGAAAAGGGAATTCAATATGGCGGTCCAGCATATTCTGCAGAACAAGGACACCCAGGTGTTTTTTACTCCTGAAAGGGGTATGGTGCTTTTTTATGAAGACAGGGCAGAATATCTGACAAACGAACAGCGCAGGTTTTTTGAATATGACAAAATCAAAAATATCAAGATTATAAAACATCTGTATATTTTTGTGATGAAAAGAAGCAAGGAAAAGAACCTGAGGGGTTTTGCCTATATGGTTATTCCAAGAAGGAATATGAACGAGGAAGACCAGAAAAAGCTGGATGTTATCTGCAATGATATTGTGGAAAAATATCAGCTGAAGGAATGGATGAAAAGTGATATTTTTGGGTGATGGATAGCAGCAGCCCAAAAGGAAAGAGATAAGACTTAAAAATTATAATTATGACAGTAACGGCAGTTATTTTATTACATTCTGTGTACAGGATAAAAAGCAGATATTGAGCAGCATACACGTAGGGGCGCTTCACGAAGCGCCCGCAGTGGAA
>JAFULT010000131.1 GCA_017483145.1 Oscillospiraceae bacterium
AGCCTGTCACGCTAGAGGTCGTGGGTTCGAGCCCCATTCGGGTCGCCAATTGTGTGCCTCTGTAGCTCAGTCGGTAGAGCAGGGGACTGAAAATCCCCGTGTCGTTGGTTCGATTCCGACCGGAGGCACCAATGAAATAAGCGGGTTTAGCTCATCTGGTAGAGCGCCACCTTGCCAAGGTGGAGGTAGCGAGTTCGAGCCTCGTAACCCGCTCCATAAATGGCGGCGCCTTAGCCAAGTGGTAAGGCAGAGGTCTGCAAAACCTTTATTCACCAGTTCAAATCTGGTAGGCGCCTCCACAAAAAAGACATCAGAGAAATCTGATGTCTTTTTATTTTGTATATTAATAAAGCAGACAGCTGTCAGAACTGTCTGCTTGTTTTTATATATTGCTTTTGGCTCTCAATTCATCCATTATTGTGTCAAGTTTCATACTCAACTGGGCACATTCATATAATTTGGCCATGCTTTCATCATCGAATTCATAATCCTTTTTGTAATGCAGCTGATGTTCAAGACTTGCCCAGCAGTCCATTGCTATTGTACGCAACTGAATTTCCACTTTCATCATTCTTTTTTCGTTTTCAAGAAATATAGGTATTGCAACTATAAGGTGCAAACTGCGGTATCCGTTGCTTTTAGGATTCTGTATATAATCTTTTCTTTCTATCAGCTGTACATCATCCTGGTTCAGCAATGCTTCTGCAAGAGTATAAACATCTTCTACAAAAGAACATATTACACGTACTCCTGCTATATCGTTCAGATTTTCTTCAATTGAGTTTATAGAAAAGGGAAGATTTCTTCTTTCCAGTTTTTCTATTATACTTTCAAATTTTTTAAGCCTTGTTTTTACGCTGTTGATAGGATTTCTGTCGTGCTGCATTGAATATTCAGCATCAAGCACCTTGAATTTGGTTTCTACTTCCAGCATTGCACACCTGTAATATGTCATAAGGCGCTGCATTTCAAGACCTCGTTCCTGCAGCCAGTCTATTACACTGCTGTCTGTAATAAATGGAATATGATTATTTAAAGGTTCAGCCATAATTTTACACTCCTTTACCTTTCTGGGCTTATTATATCAATTAAATGAGAAAAATTAAAGTTAAAGAGATTAAATTTCTGTTAACTTATGCCATTGTTTGTGGTATACTTTTATTAATATTTATAAAGGATAATTTATATGGCTAAAGAAAAACTGAAAACTATATATGTGTGCACCAACTGTGGTGAAGTATATCACCGCTGGCAGGGGCAGTGTTCTTCCTGTAAAGAGTGGAACACCATTACAGAGGATGTAATCAATACTGCTGAAAACAGCTCAAAACAAAGCCTTTTAAGTGGCTATAAATGGATTAAATTCAATCAGTTGAGCGAAATTGATGCTGATGACAATAAAAACAGAATAAAAACAGGCATAGGTGAACTGGACAGGGTGCTGGGCGGAGGCATTGTTCGCGGCGCAGGTATGCTGATAGGCGGTGAACCCGGTGCCGGTAAATCAACCCTTCTTTTGCAGGTTTGCGGCAATCTGTGCAATGATTATACTGTGGCTTATGTAAGCGGTGAAGAATCTGTATCACAGATAAAACTGCGTGCCAACCGTCTTGGTATAGACGGCAGAAACATTGCTATTGCCACAGAAACCGATGTATTTTCAATCTGCCGGAGTATTGAAGAATATAAGCCTGATATTCTTGTAATTGACTCTATACAGACTATGAACTGTTCTACAGTGTCATCCAGTCCAGGCAGTGTTTCACAGGTAAGGGAATGTACATCTTTACTGTTGTCTGCAGCAAAGAAAAATGATGTTGCTTTGTTTATTGTCGGCCATGTGAACAAAGACGGTGCCATTGCCGGACCTAAAGTTATGGAGCATATCGTGGATACTGTACTTTATTTTGAAGGGGATAAAATGCTGCCATACCGTATTCTGAGAGCCAGCAAAAACAGATATGGCTCCACAAATGAAATCGGCATGTTTGATATGTCCAGCAAAGGTATTGTTGAAATTCTGAACCCATCTATGCTGCTGCTGGAAGGCAAAGGCAATGAAGTAAGCGGAAGCTGTGTCACATGTATTATTGAAGGCTCACGCCCTATTCTGACGGAGATTCAGGCCCTTACAACAAAAACCAGCTTCGGCACCCCAAGACGAGCCGCTGCAGGCATTGATTATAACAGACTTAATCTGTTGCTTGCTGTGCTTGAAAAACGTGCAGGCTTCTTTATCCGGAATATGGATATTTATCTTAATGTTGTTGGTGGGCTTGAACTGGATGAAACAAGCATTGACCTTGCGGTTATAATGAGTGTTTTTTCTGGTCTTACCGACAAAGCCATTCCGGATGATATGGTTGTTTTTGGCGAAGTGGGTCTTGCTGGTGAAGTGCGCAATGTAGTAAATGTTGATTTGCGTCTTAAAGAAATTCAGAGACTTGGATTTAAAAAGGCAATTATTCCGGCCCAGGGACTTAAACAGATCAATCCACAGGATTATAGTCTGGAAATTTATGGTGTTTCTAACGTCCGTCAGGCTATACATCTGATTTAAACAAGATTAAAACTCCTTGTTCTATCCATACTAATGGAGAGAGTAAGGAGTTTTTTGATGAAAAAATATATTTGTATTTCTATTATGTTTGGCATATTGTCTGCTTTGATATTTATCAGTTACAGCTTTTCAGATATAAAAACTGTACACAGCTGCATTCTTAAGCAGACAGAGTATTCAGAAAAACTGAATGTAAGCGGAGAATTTGAAAGCCGGGATAAAACTTATATTTATTTGTCTTACCCTGTATATATAAAAGATGTGTATGTAAAGCCAAATTCATATGTAAACAAGGGACAGGCACTGTTTTCTATAGACAAAGAAAAAATGTTTTCTGTTTTAAGTGGGAGTTACCCGGAAGATCTGTACGAAAAAATAAATTATGACAGTGTCAGCAGTATTGCATCTGTCAGCAGTATAGATACTGCTGCTTTATATAATATGCCGGAAACAGTTTATTCATCTTCTGACGGAATTATCACTCAGCTAAATGTTTATCCAGGGGCTGTTGTTATGGCAAACCAGCATCTGGCTGTGCTAACGCAGTCAGACTGTATTATGGCCAGATTCACATTATCACAGATAGATTATGGCAAAATCAGAATAGGGGACAATGTGAATATCACTCCTCTTGCATTTCAGGACAGCAGCTATTCCGGCGTTATAAGTTCGGAAAATGCTGTGGTGAAAAAACAGAATACAGCCGTGGGCAGTAAAGTGGTTGTGGATGTGTTTGCCACTGTAGATAACCCGGACAGCAAAGCGGCAGATGGTCTGCAGATAAACGGTACTGTGTCCATTGGGCAGCCTGTTATTATACAGACTCTTGATTACAAATTTATAAACCAGGACAAACAGGGACAATATGTTTTTGTATACGAAAATGGAAAGGCTGCAAAAAAATATATAGAAACCGGAATAGAAACAGATAAATACACTGAAATCAGAACTGTTTTTCCTCAGGATACTGTATTTGTTATCTGTGATAATCTTGCAGACGGAGACAGGGTAATACTTGGTAACTGATATGACATTTTACAACCTTAAAAAGGCTCTTAAACCTTACTCAATGGCAATTGTGTCAGTTTTTATTTCTGTTTTATCAATAAATATAGTTTCAATTATTTCTATGGCCGGGAAGGCAGAAATCGCCCGCGAACTTGATGGAGTGGGGATGAACGGAATGACCGTATGTGCCTATAATTCATACAATGAAAATATCACCGATATTAATCTGTATAATATTTTATATAACTGCAATGATATCAGCCGGCTTACTCCTGTTCTGTATGATTTAAGCTATGTCCAGTTCAATACAGGAACAGAAAAAGAATGTATGTGCTGGGGTATTTCCCCAATGGCAGAAGATATTGTTAATCTGGTGAGAATACACGGCAGAATGCTGAATCAGACTGATATGGATACAAATAACTTTGTCTGTCTAGTAGATGAAAATGTAGCCCTTGCAGCTTACGGCAGAAGCAATATTACAGGAAAGGATATTTTTCTCAGTGTAGGCAGTGGAATATACAAATTTGAAGTAATTGGAGTTGTAAACAAAACCAGTAATGTTCTTAATGGTATGTCCGGGGAAATAATTCCTGACTTTATATATATTCCTTTTACTGTGATGGAAAATCTGAGCCACAGAAAAGGGCTGGACCAGATAATAATAAATGTATCTGATGAAAATATAAATGAGCAGTCCATTGAAAAATATATCAGAACCAATGCCACGCTTAATTCCGGCACCAGACTTGAAATAAACAATCTCAGCAGACAAAGAGAAACTATAAACAATATAGTGGATATTGCATTTATGGCTTTGTTTGCTGTGTCCTGTGTTGCTGTAATTGTGTGCAGTATATCTGTAGCCACAAGTGTAAATACTGCCGTCAGCCAGGCAAAACATGATATCGGTATAAAAATAAGCCTTGGTGCATCAAAAACTGATATAATGCTGGAATTTCTTTTTTATTCACTGATTGCCTGTGTTACAGGAATTTTATCCGGCACATTTGCAGGCACTTTGGCACTGGCCGCAGTTAATATTATCAATAAATCAGCATATACATTTGATTACAGGTTGCTAAGTCGGGGATTATCTGCTACAATTTTTCTTGCAGTAATATTCAGTATTTATCCCAGTTATCAGGCTGCAAGTCTTACTCCGGTAAAAGCGCTGAACAGGGAATAGCAGGTAGTCTATGAAACAGTGCATTGTAAACACCATTGATAAAGATATCATAAATAAATTAAATAATCTGGGTTATGTATGTAATGCTGTGATACCTTCAGAACGCGTCAGTCCGCCCATAAATGCCCATTCTGATGTTTTATACAGAAAAGTGGACAGCAATACAATTATTGCATCAAGCTGCCAGAGGGCAAATTTGCCGCTATTGGAAAAGGCTGGATATAATGTGATTTTTATCGATATGATTAAACCAGGTTACAAAACAGAATCGTACCTTAATTTTATAATCAATGAAAAATATATTATAAGAAACGAAAATATAGCATTGCATACTGACATCGGCAACAGAAAAATTATAAATGTAAAACAGGGATATACATCCTGTTCAACAATATGTGTCACTGACGACGCATATATCACTGATGATGAAAACATTTATAATACGCTTATAAATAATAATATTGATTGTCTGAAGATATCCAAAGGGGAGATAGAGCTGCCGGGATATGATTACGGATTTATCGGTGGAGCATCAGTAAAATTAAACGAAAAAGAAATTTTGTTCTTTGGAGATTTCAAGAATCAGATTGATAAAAATAATGTAATAAAATTTTTAAATAAATATAAAGTAAATGCAATATTTATTGAAAATAAAAAACTGACGGATATAGGGTCAGCATAAATATTGTAAAAATAGAAATAAGCTTCTGAAAGAGGCTGATTTTTTTAGTTGAAATACTGCAGGGAGTATGCTATAATTCAATTGTAGTTAGTTCACTAAATAAAAACTATTCGGAAGTTAACTTGATTTCA
>JAFULT010000132.1 GCA_017483145.1 Oscillospiraceae bacterium
CTTTGGAGTTGGCCTCGAATGTTCGAGACGCCTCGCCGCCGTGACGAGGGCGGCGTACTGATGTTCCATCAGTACCGGCTGGCAGCTTCGCTGCCTCCTTGGGGAGCCAAAAAGAAGAGCAGGTCGAAAGACCTGCTTTTTCTTTTTGTTTCTGAATTTATATTCGCAGTCAATCACACGTGTAATCACGATGGAGCCCGGGAAGGAGGCACCCACTGTGGTGCCGACTGAAAGACCGTTAAGAAAACAGTCCAGTGGACTGTTTTTAGGTCGTGGCCGTTTACGGCGAGTCCAACGTCAGAATTTTAATCATACTATTATGTTTTGATAGTTGGACGAGAACAGCCCGGCGACTGTAAAATCTGAAATTAATTACTGACTATCTGTCGCAAAAACGACCTGAATGGTCGTTTTTAGGGTGTGGCGGCAAGGCCGTCGGCCCGAATGGGGAGACACGTTGCATAGCAATGTGCGCCGCCATAGCCTCGCTCGCTTGCGCTTCGGCTCGCGTTTGCGCCAAGTCGGCAACAAGTTGCCTCCAAGGGCAAAACGGCCATGCATTTTACTGCGTAAAATGTCGGCGGCGAGTCCACTACGCTCGCAGGACAAGCTCACGTTTTTGCCTGCGGCAAAACCATTACTGCAGCTTCGCTGCCTCCTTGGCGAGCCACATAGAACTAATCCGAAACTTTAACTGATAAGTGACAGTTTCGGGTTTGTTTTTTATATATAACAATAACTTAAGCCCTGATTGGTTTTACACCAGCCAGGGCTTTTATTACATTTATTTATACATTAACTTTACGGTTGTTCTTCATTAACACCTGATTTTTCTATACTTTCATATTGATTTACAATTCTTGCTGCGGCATGTCGGTTATTGACGTTTAATTTGCGGTAAATCTTTTTAGTGTAATCATTTACGGTATGAGGTGATATAACAAGTATTTTAGCGATATCAGTATTTGAATATCCACAGCCGATTAAGTCAAGAACTTCTTTTTCTCTTTTGGTCAGTGCAGACAACAGGTCAGAATTATCATTGCTTTCAATAATAACCTCGTCTGCTTCCTGTGATTTTTCTGTAGCTACAGTCTGTTTCACAGCCGGAACTTTGCGGACAAGCGAGTGCATCAGATATGGCTCCCACTGGTTATAAATCAATGTAAGCACTACCATCATTGCCATATATACAAGATGCAAGGTGTTGGAATCATCGCCAAAAACTTCTGTAATCCCACTCTGTAGCACTACAGTAATAACGGCAATCAGTATAATGCTTGGACATATATATCTGGAAGGGTAGGATTTCATAAGCGTCAGACCATACAGAGGAAGAAACTGACAAGGCGCAAAACCGAAACCTATAAGGATACATGCAGGATATCTGAATGCAGGGGCAAAAATAGAGATATACAGTGCCAGAAACCCTATTGCCGATACAGTCATCATAAGTGACACTATACGCAAAGGGTGAAAACTGTTGTTTTTATATCCCATATACAAAATGATGCTGCCGGCAGCATCGGCAAGATACGCCAGAGAAATGCCGTGAGGGATTGCACCTGCTGCTGCCGGACCGCACAGCATCATTAGACAGCTTACAAAAGCAATGGCAAAAATACCGGTAAAAAGATGTTTGGGCATTATCAGATTGTCGGTTTTCTTTACATATACAGGGCATGCATTTTTATCGGTTGACATGTGAAATGTGAAGATAAGCAGCAATGTCAGCATAACAACCACAACAACTCTGAAACTTGAAAAACTGACAGGCATAACTTCATTCTGAACAAGGGAAACTATCAGTGTTGCAATGCCGTAGCCAAGAGTGAGATATATTATTGCACTTTTCTCAGAAAAGAAATTCATCATTATAAATGATTCAAAACCTATCATAAAGCAACAGCAGAAAATATGTATATATATTATCATAATCATTGCGCTGTCTGTCAGAGGAAAGAACATAATAAATATTGTAATCAAAGAAGCAACAGTGCTGACTCTTTCGGCCCATACAACAAAATGCGGAAGAATAATCATATACCCTATTGCAAGTATGTAGCCCAGTGCCATAATGACTGTAACATTATCCATTGATATAGGCAAGGGGGAATGGCCGGTAACAGATAGTGAAGGGTTCATAAAATAAATAAAACCCATCTGCCAGGCATTGAACATGGCAAAGCATATGATTATAAATATTGGTATTGTTTGTCGTTTTGACCGGTTTAAAGACAGAAGATAATGGCTCATATTTATATTCCTTTCGGGCAGTTTTGATGTTGCACAGTATAATAATTCTGTAAACAAGGGCAGGTTTTATTAAAACCCCTTGAATAAGGGATACCAAATCCGGCTTGGTGACTATACAATTGTATTGAAAATAATTTTCACAAATAAGCTTTGATGAACAAATTATAATCTATAAAAATAATTATGTAAATAATAAAACTGTAGTCACATACAGTAAAACTATTTATATAAATAGTAAGACTGCTTATAGGGATAGTGGTTGAAAAATCAAATTGAATTTATAATTATACATAAACAACTGTAAAGGAGGAGCAGATATGGACAGCAGTAAATTAAGCTATTTCGGATATATGAAGCTGGCAAGGGAACGGTTTGATTTGCTGACACAGCAGTATCCGGAATTGATAAATCTTTCCACAAGAGAACTGGAAATATTTGAACAGCTTTTATCAGATAAAACGCTGAACCATATTGCTGAAGATTTGTTTATATCCGAATCTGCTGTTCACTTTCACTGTAAAAATATTTATAAAAAACTTAATGTATCCAGCAGACGACAGTTTTTAATCAAATACCGTAAGCTGGCTGACTAAAAGGAGTGTAAATTATGGCATTACTGGACAAACTGAACAAACTGGCAAAAAATATTGAAGAAAAGACAGGTGACGCTATTGAACTTTCAAAACACAGCGCAACCATCACATCTTCAGAACATGGTTTCAACAGCGATATCAAAAAGATAGGTGAATTCTATTATGAATTCTTTATCAATGGAGGTCAGGTAGAGCCAAATATCCTGCCTGTCCTGCAGTCTGCTAAAGCACATCAGGAAGCTATAGCTGAAGCAAAATCTGAAATTGAAAGAATCAATGCAGAAAATGCTGCTGAAAGAGAGGCTGCAAAAGCTGAAAGAGCAGCTGCAAGAGAAGCTGCAAAGGCAGAAAAGGAAGCTGCCCGCCTTGCTGAAACAGAAAATGCAGAGAAAGCTGTTGTTGATGAAGAGCCTGCTGCAGAAACACCGGTGCCGCTGGCTGAAACCGGAACACCTGAATATGCAGAAGGTGAACCGGAAGCAGATGAAGAAAACACAGCTGTGGTGGCAGAGACAAATATCTGTCCGTCCTGTGGTGCAGATGTTGACCCGGGTACAAAATTCTGCGGTGACTGCGGATACAAAATGGAGGTTTGATTATGAGTTTTCTTAAAAGAGCATTAAAAAACAGTATCAGTAAAGGAATAAATGATGCAGTAAGCAAAGCTGTAAAAGAAGCAGTGGAACCTGCGGCTACAAATCTTGCCAATAAGGCAGCAATGAAAATGGAAGACTTTGCGGAAAAGAAAATGGAAGAAGTTGAAAAACAGACTGAACTGGCAAGGGCAAATGCAAAACAGGCTGCAGCCGAAACAGGTGAAGCTGTGGCAGAAGCAGCAGCCCGGTCACAGAATGTTGATATGAACCAGCTGAAATCTGCGTTTGCCAGTCTTGCAGGAATGGCACAGGACTATGCAACTGAAATGAGCGAAAAGTATAAAGTTTGCCCTGGCTGTGGTGAGCCTGTGGATGCAGAAAAGAAATTCTGTCCAAACTGCGGTACAAAAATGCCGGAGCAGACATTGGCAGAAGGAGCAAAATGTCCAAACTGCGGCAAGCAGAATGATATTGGCACAAAATTCTGTTCTGATTGCGGTACAAAGCTGCCGTCAGCAGTCGCAGAAGACAATGCTGCACAGATAAAAACTGAGTCAGTAATGGCACTGTGGGATGAATATATGCCACATTACACAAAATGGACACAGGGCGGTAAGGATTTCTACCTTGAAAATGAAGGAGAGTACATAAGATTTATGGCTACTTTCCATACATCTTTTGCGGCAGTAAATGCAGTTAAGCAGTATACGCTGGCACTTAAAGAAGATGGATTTGTAACTGCAGGTCAGTATCCGAACGAAGGCCAGCTGTACAAAATGGTTGACGGTGTATGTTATCATGTAGATCTTGAACACGCTTTTGACGGAGACAGCGATACTGTAAGCCTGTATTTCAACGAACAGGAACCAACAGGCGGATTCTACTATAAAAAGGGCGATGAAAAGAAAAAAGAACTGGAAGAGCTGAAAGAAGGCTTCAAAAATTTCAAAAATCTTTTCGGTAAATAGTTTTATAAATATCAGACAAGTATAACGATTTACACTAACCTGCAGGGTCGGTTGGCGTTACAGCTGACCGGCCCTGTGTGTTTACGGAAAATGTTTATTAAGGGGGAAGCATTAATGAAAAAGATAATATGTATTGTACTTTCTTTGTCAATGCTTTTTTCTCTTGTTGCCTGTGGCGTAAATGGAGATACAGATGCATCTTATCAGGGCAACAGTACAAAAACAGAAACTGCATCACAGCCGGTAAAACAGCCACAGCTTACACCTGGGGTTATTTCCCTTGTGCAGACAGACGAAATGATTATGTTTGTTGGCGGAAGCAGAATATGGTCACCTTTTGATGAAAACACGGAATTTTCTGTTTCAGATGAAGATATAGTTTCTGTTAAATCAGAAGAGAACACCGCCACATTTACTGCACTTAAAGCGGGACAGACTGCAGCTGCTGCAAAATGTAACGGAAAAGAGATAACAGTGACTATAACTGTCAGAGACCAATATATTGAAACAGCCTCCACAGACGGCAAAGTGCTGGGTTGGCTGAACTATTTTGAAACTGAACTGGCCGGCTGGAGTGAGGCTGACCAGATAGAATATTTCAATTCAATAGCTGACTATATGGCTCTGTCTCTTGTGTCCGGCGAATTCGACTGGAATATGATAAATATGGGACAGGCAGCGGCTATGATATACCCTACTACATATATGATAAACAATCTTGCGGCAGTTCTTATGGGTGCACTGGAATACCGCTATGCTGCCAACTGGCTGGAGATAGGTGTAAAAGCAAACGAACCAAATGCTGTTTTATACACAAATCTGGCTATTTGCTATTATGAACTGGGGGATTACACCGGTGCTATGGAATGGGCCGGCAAAGCTGTGGCAGCAGACCCCGGTTACGGGCTGGCACACCTTGTTATGACCTGTGTTCATCTGCAGAACGGCGATGATATGCTGGCAATAGAAACATTGTTCAAGTCAATGCGTTCCACTTATACAGAAACCACTTCTGATTTATTGAGGGATTTATACCGACAGGTAAGAACAAAAGCCGGCCTTACAGATTCAACCAGCTATGAAAAAACGGTAAAAGGTATGGACACCTACATCAGTTTTGAATTGGGGGAAATGGTGCTGACGGATTACCATATTGAACTGCTGTTCGAAGCAGCTGCCGCAGGGGTTATATCCAACGGGCAGGATATACCGGCCAATCAGATTTCCCTGCCATATCCTGCAAACCCTGCCGATGCTGTGCTGGGTGATGATATGTGGGATTCAGTGGCATCTGCTGTAGACAAAGAAGTGGAAGAAATGCTGAAAGCTACAAAAGGCTATACAGTAGGCGGCGCAGATATGGAAGAACGTCAGGCGTGGTGTCTTGCTTTCCTGCACACCTATTACGAATACAAAATCTATCAGCTGTATGACGTTATGTACAGGGGTGTTACTTTTGAAGAAACAGGCGAAAGCGGTTATGACAAAGACTTTGAAGAATATACACTGTCAAATCTGCAGTGGGATGCTGATGACCGGCTGCAGAAAATTCTGGTGAACTACTGGAACATCAGTGAACAGCACCATCAGGTTATGTATGATGCCATAGACAATGCAAAATCTTTGAAAGATGAAATCCGTGCAAAAATGGAGTGCGAATACAAACTGGTTGGTCCTGCAGACCGGGCACATATTGCATATTCCACACGCAGAATGGAACTGTATGAAGAAAATATGCGTCCGCTGCTGGAGGAATACTGGCTGAAAATGAATGCCATGCTGGGCTATGTGTCCAATGAATATGTAAGGGAGATGTATGGTACAAAACTGCTGGCGGTAATAAACCGTGAAGCCTACGTAAACCCTCTGTATCATGCCGGTGCATATATCAGTACAGGTGATGAATGTCTGGAAGTTGCCAATATGCACAGAAAAAGTCTTGGTATGGAATACTACAAGGATGAACTGAACAAGGCAAAGCGCAACGATGCCAGAATTATGGCAAATAAAACCGAAAACGGGCAACTGTCAGATTATAAGCCTGATAAAGAAAGCGACTGGCGCCCTGCAGACATCAATATTACAATTCCGCCATTCAGCCCAATTTATGTAAAATTCGGCAATAATGGAGATAAATACTTCTTTGCATACGGTGCATTCGGTACAGAGATTATCAAAGAACGTGATATGTATACAGGTATGTTCAGCGAAACAATTATTACACGTTCATCTGTACTGCCTGCAGGTCTGGGAGAACTCAGCGGTTTTATCGGTGATTTAAAAGATGTGGCAGATGCCACCAGCATAAAGGATTTTATTGACGGCAAGCTGAATCCGGTTGGTGCTATACCATCCTTTGACAGAACAAAGGGTGAAGGCAAAACCTACACCTATGATGAATTTGGCAGACTGAAAGATGTTACTACCATAAGGGAAGAAAGCATAAGCGGCTCTTTGGGCGGTATTACAGGCGGACAGACTACCACTTATACAAAGGGAAGCGGTATCCACGAAGGATATCTTGGCAGCCAGTGGAGCAGTGAAACAAAAACAGATTTAAGATTTGGCTTAGTGTCAATGTCTTACTGATTATACAGGAGAGAGTATGGAGAGATATAAAAAAATAACCCTTTTGCATTCCAATGATATGCACGGGGATTTTACTGCAGAAACAGTGGACGAAAAACTGACAGGTGGCGTCAGTCTGTTGTCAGGCTATATCAGCAGAGTGAGAAAAGAAGAAAAAAATACAGTTTACTGCATAGCAGGGGATATGTTCCGCGGGTCAGTAATAGATTCTGACTACAAGGGCATCAGTACCATTGAGATTATGAATGCAATTTCACCGGACGTGGTTACTCTGGGCAACCACGAAATCGACTATGGCCTTTCACATCTGCTGTTTCTTGAAAAATGTGCAAAGTTTCCGATTATAAACGCAAACCTGTACATAAAGTCAAATTTTACCCGTCTGTTTAACCCTTACAAAATAATTGAAATTGACGGTATGAAAATACTGTTTATCGGTATTATCACCGAGGAAGTAATTGCACAGGCGAAAAAAGATGAGCTGATTGGTTCCTTTGTGGATATACATGAGGCAGCGGCAGAAATAGGCAGAATATGCAATGCCTATAATTCCACTGATATTGACTTTACGGTGCTGCTTACCCATATCGGCTTTGAAGAAGACAAACAGCTGGCTGCAATACTGGACAGTAACTGGGGTGTGGATATTATTATCGGCGGGCATTCCCACACCTTCCTTGAAAAACCGGAAATTGTAAAGGGTATTCCAATAGTACAGGCAGGTACAGGCACAGACTGTATAGGTCGTTTTGATATAGTAGTTGACACACAGGAAAACTGTATTGATAGCTATAACTGGCAGTCTGTTGAAATAAATGAACACAACTGTGTGCCCGACCCGGAAATTGAAAAGGTTCTGAACAGGTATAAATCTGAAACTGACAAAAAATACGGCAGGGTTATTACCCGTTTCAACAGACGGCTTACCCACCCGGACAGATACAGGGAGACAGAACTGGGTGGTCTGCTGTCAGACATACTGCAGGAAAGCCTGGGGCTGGATATTATGCTGATGGGCAGCGGCGGCATACGACTGAAAGAAATGGGTCCGCTGGTTACATTTGCAGATTTTACCCGGTGCCTGCCTTATGATGACCCGGTATATATGCTTACAGTCACAGGCAGTCAGCTGAAAAAGATGATGCTGTATGTGCTGCGTGACGAAGTATGGCAGGGTGCTCATACAGAATTCTATCAGCTTTCAAAAGGTCTGAAAGTGGTTTATGACAGGCAAAAAAAACAGCTGCTGGAATTTTCTTTCAATGGCATACCGATAACAGACAGCCGGCCATTTAAAATCGGTCTGGAAAAATATCATTTTGTGAATTTTGAAGAATTTCTTGGCATACCTCTGGCAGAGGTGGAGGCAAACAGGAAAATCACAGTGGTTTCCACATCCGAAAAAGATGTAATAGAAGAATATCTTACCACTCATCAGCATCTTGACCGTGAAACTGACGGCAGGCTGACACTTATATAATAAATTATTTCTTTCGTAAGGAGTTGAATTATATGAAAAAATTATTGGCTTTATTACTTACTTTTGCTATGGTGCTGTCTATGGCAGCCTGCAGTACGTCGGGTGAAACTTCACAGGGCGACAACTCTGCACCTGACAGCCGGCAGACACAGCAGGGCGGCACACAGCAGACCGGACAGCTGACACAGTCAGAAAAAGAAAAACTGGTTTCACAGGTTATCAATCTGTCAGGCTTTGGCAGAGACAACCGGGAAAATCCATACAAATGGCTGGTGCTTGATGTTGACACAGAAAACAGCAAAGCACTGCTGATTATGGACGGCTATATTGACACTATGTATATGTTTGCAGACGATGAAGTGCATACATGGGAAAACAGTCAGGTAAGAGAATATCTTAACTTCCAGCCGAATTTGGATGTTATGTTTACACCACGGGAACAGGAATTTATTCTCAAAACAGCTGTATCAAACCCTGCAAACCAAAAAACAGGCGTTTCTTCAGGCAATGACACAACAGACAGGCTGTTCCTGCTCAGCACAGAAGAAATGGAAAAATACTTTGAAAATCCACAGGACCGTGTGGTTTATGATGCCGAGGGCAGCCCTGTTGGCCAGTACCTGCGTACAGCAGGCGGAGAAGAAAGCTACTTTGCAATGATTATACAGGACAACAGAGGTGAAATTGACTATAACGGCAGCTATGGCTACTCCGGTGCTTACGCTGTCCGCCCTGCAATGTGGGTGGATGTTTCCGGTGCGGATTTATCCGTGCAGCCAAATGCAAAACCATCACAGTCACCTGAAACAGACAAGCCACAGCCACAGAATGTACAGCTGGGTACACTGCAGATTTTTGACAAATCAGCTGTTACTGCCCTGAAAATTGAAGGCGAAACCAGCGGTGTGCTGAATGACCGCCAGCGGGCCACAACAGGCATTTGCAGTGTTTTTGAACATGAAGAATGGGTAGAGTTTTATCCTGTGGGCGATGCAGAAGTAATTGATATTTACTATTTCACCTATGATGAGAAAGCTGATTACAGCAAACGGGATGTCCAGTGGCTGGATGATAACGGAAGGCATTTTACCCGTCTGTACAACCAGAAAAACGAATCTTTCCCTGACGGATACTGGGGTGCATCATATTTTGACCCGGATATGGGTACCGGTTATTTTGATTTTGTTTTCGCAACAGAAGAAAAAGCAGTGGCTGTAATGACAGTTCAGGTGTTTGAAGAAGGTGAACTGAGCAGTCTTACATGGGAAGAACTCGTACAGCTTAATGACGGTACAGCCAGTGTAAACCCACAGCCTTCACCAACAGCAAAGCCGGCTGATGAAAAAGAAAATACTCCGCAGGTTTCTGTTTCTGACTTTGTGGGTACAAAAACAGGCAGATTCTACTCTGTTTTCACATCCGGCGCAATCAAAATGGATTATGAGCTTGTAATTGACGGCCAGCTTACACGTATGGTTACAGCTACAAAGGGCGACAAAGCCTATATGGAAAACTATCTGAACGGAGAGGCCACAGGCTGTTCAATTATAGACGGCAAGGATATGTATGTAATCGAACATTCCAGCAAACTTATTATCAAAATGGCTCTGCAGAACGACCTTATGACAGTTGCCAGCAAGGTTATCACCGAAAATGATGTGGATATGACACAGCTTGAAAAGGGCAGCCGTGAAATTGACGGCAAAAAATATGATACAGAAAGCTGGGTAATGGACGGCGACAAAGTTACAATGTGCTTTGACGGCAACAAGCTGGCCTATATCATTTCTGACCCGGGTACAGGGGAAGCAGTTATAAAAATACTGGATTATTCCGCAGATGTTGACGACAGTCTGTTCAATATTCCGTCCGGCTATACAGTGCTGGATATGAGCGGTAATTAAGGTGGATATATGAAACGATTAATTTTATCTGCATTTACAGTTGTGCTGGCTTTGTCTATGACAGCCTGCATTACAATCAATGTTACCCCACAGGGCGATTCTTCATCACAGCCTGTGGAAAATACACAGCCAACAAACAGCAGTGAGGAAAACTCCTCACTGCCACAGACAAATTCTGATACAGACAAACAGGGTGAATCACAGCCGTCTGCAACACCACAGCCTACACCGGAAATCAAAGAAACAGATTTTGCAATGTATGACCAGTGGGCAGAAATTGTATGCTGGTGGAACGCTGCCGAAGGCCGTTTTGCCCTGACAGATATGGCAGACAGTCACACAGCCGTTTTTGCATACGGAATGTGGGATACAGAATTTTATAAAGAAGGCATTGTGACCTATATGTATAACGATGGTGAGCAGACCATTGTAGCCCAAGTGGACTTTGACGGAGAAACTGAAACAGTGACCATTGATTACTCCGGCAAAGAACGTGACGGCAAAATACTGATAGGCATAAACGGTGAATGGATGCAGTATATGTTTTCCGGCTACACCAGAGATATAGCCTATCAGACATATCTCGACAATATGAACGGATAAAAGGAGATGAAAATTATGGCAAAATTTTGCGGACAATGCGGCAGTGAATTAAAGGAAAATGCCGCTTTCTGTGGTGAATGCGGTGCAAAAGTAGTACAGCAGGTGGAAGAAATTTCACGTCCGGCCCCGCAGAAACCTGTATATGCACAGCCGGAACCACGGCCACAGCCTGTACAGCCTATACAGCGACCTGCACCACAGCCGCCTGCTTATACACAGAAAGACGAAGAAGAACAGCCCAAAAGAAACCTTTTTGATAAAAAAACTGATGACAATATGTCTGAAACAGTTAAAACAGGTTTCTATTTCTGGATGTCCTTCCTTTATGCCATACCGGTTATCGGCTGGGTAATCTGTCTGTTCAATGCACTTATCAACAAAAATAAATCCAAACGCAATCACGCCCGTGCAACCGTTCTCACAGTAGTGGTAATGATGGCTATATCCTTTGCTGTTACATTTGCTGTAAAAACAGCGGTGAACATGGCTATCGAAAAAGCAGGCATTGATGTTCGGGCCATCAAGGAAAACGGCATCAGCACAGAAATTGTTATGGACTTTCTTGAAGACAAAGGTATGCTTCCGGAAGAACTGGCAGATATGGCAGGTCTTATTGACAGCGTTACAGGTATTCTTGGTGGAGAAGGCGAACTTAACCTTGAAGGTGTCGATACGGAACAAATCAATGATGTTCTGGAACAGTTCACCGGCGAAGAAGGCTCTATAGATTTCGAGGCGCTTATAGGTGCACTGGGCAGTCTGGAATCAAACAGTTCTTCTGACAGTGCTTCAGAATAAAACATAAAACAGTTTGAAAGGAGATTTTATTATGAAAAAAATATTGGCTTTATTCCTTGCTGTTTCTATGATGTTTTCATTGGTTGCCTGTGGCGGCAGCGAAGGCGGCACAAACACAGATAATCAGGGCAACCGGCAGACACAGCAGGGCGGTACACAGACAGGCACACAGCAGGGCGGTCAGGCACCTGCCGTATCACTGTCATCAATTTCTGCTGACAACTACAAAGATATTGTAAAACAGTATTTCGGCCTGGATATAATTGATGACGGCTGGACAGTTACAACTGCAAAAAGCCCTAATGGTGTAAACAATGTAGACCTTGTGTTTACCATTCCAGCCGGCACAGACGGCGAGGCTGAAATAGAAAAATATTTCAATCAGGCTGTTAAACTCAGCGGTGTATGGGCACATGAAATCGACTGGGATACCTTTGCAATATCCAAAGGCACACAGTACACAGACTTTGCAGATTTCTATACCAATGAAAATGAAGGCTATGGCGATTTCTACTCTGTGATGTGGCTGTATGACTACAATGGTAAAAATGTGCAGTTCAGTTATATGCAGGATGGCACAGCAGTGTCTATGACATTTACATATGCAACCCTTAACTATGAAATCGACATCAGCGACTGGGTTCCGCAGGAAGGTCAGGGCCCTGAAGGCTGGACATGGCAGGACTGCCACGGTTATATTGACAAAGTCTGGGATAGCGAAGTGCTGCCTGCAAACTTCCCACGGGAAATCCCTGGCGTAAGAGCGGACCAGACACGTTATTTCGGTTTTGGCTGTGAAGACAGATGGATGGGCGCCAGAGTTGGCAATATGTACTTTGAAGACTGGGAATATGAACAGTGGATTCTGGAATTTGACGCAACAGATGACCAGCTGGCACAGTTTGAACAGGCACTGGCTGACAACGGCTTCCTGGGCGAAAAGACAGAAGACAAATATCAGGGCACTTATGTGGAAACAACAGACGGCGAAATCTATCTGTACTACACAATCGATGAAAGCGACCGTGACGGATACGACTGGTTTATCTATTGTAATATGACAGTGCTGGAAAGCAACTATCCACTGTTCTTTGAAGGCATCGAACTGCCTACATGGGGTCTGTTTGAAGGCGAAGGAAATGACTATCTGATTTACGCCTATGACGAAGAATTTAATGAAATCTATGACTTTGAATATGATTTCGAAAACGGCCGGTTTATTGATGAAGCTGCCTATATACACTATGACTTTAATTACATGGGCGTAGACAGAGCAACATACGACTATTACATCGACTATCTCCGTGGTCTGCCAAGTGAAGAATGGAACGAATATGTTTACAGCGAAGAAGATGATTCCTATGTGGCATACTTCAAGTACAACGATAAATACTGGATTGGCTGTTACCACAACTTTGACGGCGATGTAAACTGTATGCAGCTGATTATTTCACCTGATGAAGAATCACTGTTCTGGTAAATGCAGGTTTTGTCATTCTGAATCTGCTTGCAGGCGAAGAATCTCATAACCACAGGATTATAAAAAGGGCGGGTTTGAACACCCGCTCAATAAACAAAAATTAAAAAAAGGAGGAATGCAGATGAAAAAACTTATATCAGTGTTGCTTTCCTTTGTTATGCTTTTTCAGCTGACTGCCTGTGGCGGCAGTGGAGAAAATTCCGATACGCCTCAGACCAATTCCATCCCCAATACTGTACTTGGCGAAAATGATGTGCCTGTAAAACAGCAGGAGAATGGGGATATTATCCCCGACACCGATGATTTTTATGAAAGTCAGCAGACTGTTTTCGCCGAACTGAATGAAAAATCCATAGGTGCAAATAAAGAGCTGGTGGCTACACTGAAAAACGACGCACCGGCAATACAGTATGAACTTAAAGAAGAAGACCATGACTACTTTTTTGTTCTTGAAGTAAATGAAGATGACAGTTGGACACCTTTTATCAGTGGAAAAGAAACCACATTTACAGTTTCTGACGAAAGCCTGATTGACTATAAGGTGAAAAACAAAAAGAACTTTTCTTTTACAGCCAGAGAGGCAGGCCAATGTGTTGTTAATGCTGTGCGGGGTGATAAAACCGCCACAGCGCTGATTAATATACTGCCGGTGGAAGACGACAGGGTTACATCCAACAGCGTGGAATACTATATGCTGTATCTTGCCAATGAACTGGCACCGCTGGCCAGCGAAGAAAAGGCAGATTACCTTATCAGTATGGGAGACTATGCCGCAAACCTGCTGGCATCCGGTCAGGTGGATGGCAACCTTGTCAATGCCATGGCGGCAGCCTGTATGATTTACCCCAATACATACCTTATCAACAACTATGCCGCATTGCTTATGGAACGCGGGCAGTTCAAAGAAGCTCTTACCTGGCTTTATCAGGCAGACCGGGCAAATCCACATAATGTGTTTATCCTTACCAATATGGCAGAATGTTGCTATGAACTGGGCGATTTCAGTATGGCACTGGTTTACTGCGATATGGCTATTGCCTGTCAGGAAGACTATGGTATACCTCATCTTATCAAGGCTTATATCTATGCACAGGGCGGCGGTACTTTTGACCAGTTTATCACATCACTGTTCAAATCTGCCCGTGCCAGCTGGACAGACATGCATACCAAACTTTTCAGATTGGCATTTAATTATGTGACAGACTATGTTGACCGCTATGATAAAATGCCTATTACAAAAGAACATCTTGATATTCTTATGGAGGCGGTAAGCTACGGTACCACATCAGACGGCCGCGACAAACTGTCCGAACAGATTTCACTGCCTTTCCCGGCGCCTATGACCTCTGCCTGCCTTACAGCAGAAAAAAGCTATTCCGACCAGGCGGAAGCTTTGTACCAGCAGATAAAGGCTCTTTATTACGATGCCCGCCATTACGAAGGCTATGCCAACGGTAATGATGACCGACACCATTTTATAGCACGCTTCCATATTCTTTATTATGAATGGCTGATTGAAAATAACAGTGCAAGTAGGACAATGTTTGGCGAAGAATATGACAGACTGGAAGCACAGTTTTATGAAAAGGCCAATTCTATAATAGAACCGGCAGAAGAACAGATTGCAGCACTGTGGGAAGAACTTTATATTGCGGCTTACAGCTATGTGCTGGGTACAATGGGTGCACCTTTTACAGAAGACCCTGACCAGGTAGTTGCATTGGCACAGGCAGAAGGCAAATGGGCAATGGAGCACTGGGAACCATATCAGATAGAGATGACTAAAATTACTCTCAACGCCTATACGGAAGTGCAGAATATATGGCATACCGACCTGAAAAAGATGGAAGAAGCCAAAATGCGTGGTTATGAACAGATTACCCGCCCTATTCTTGAAGAATACTGGCAGCGCATGAACGCTATTCTGGGCTATATGACCAACGACACTGCCCGCAAAAACTTTGAAAAACGAGTGCTGTGGACAATAAATACCGAAGGCATAACAGAACCTCTCAGTTTATCAGGTGTGGAACTTGTGGAAGTAAACAAATATGCCGGCACTATAAACGGATGCCGCAGAAAACTGGAAATGGCAGAAGAGAAAAAAATAGAATCTGCCAACCAACAGGCACAGGCCAATCTGGAGCGCGCCCGCCTTGAAAAAGCAAAGGCAGAACAGCAGCAGCGTTCATCTTCCTATCAGCTGGGCTTCCCGCCATTCAGCCCTATCCAGGTTTATATCGGCTATACAGAGGACGGCAATATCAGCTATGGCTACGGTGCATTCGGCCACGATGTTATCTATGAACACGATTTTAAAACAGGCAATACATCCAAAAATGTTGCATCCACTACCCTTGCCGGTCTGCCCGGCCTTGGTCAGCTGGATAAAACTGTTGCCGGCCTGAAAGACTTGTATGACACCATTGAAAACTTAAGGGAGATTGAAGGCGCCCTTGTTACGCTGGATAATGTTGTGGATATGGCAAAGGGACAGATTGTTGCCGGCCTGCCAAGCGTTGATGCACGCCAGACTACAGGCTCTATTGAAGTTTATGACAGAGACGGCAATCTTATAGACCGCTCTACTTACCGCACCACATCTGTTTCCGGCGGTGGCGGCCTGCTGGGCAGTACAGCCGAAACTACCACAACCAAGTCACAGTACAAAGACCCGTTAAGCGGCAAGATTACAAATGTTGTCAGAACACAGTCCAAAGGCAAAATCACTGTTGGTGGTTTTACCTTTGAAGAGAATATTCAGGGTGCATTACCTGGGCATTAATCAAAATCCCTTGACAAACTGTGATTTTACTTGCATAATACAACTGATAGTTGTTAAAATTGAATATGTGTACACTTTGCACCGAGCAACGGATCTGTGGTGCTGGTGCACCCAACGAGTTACCAAATAGCCGGACATTGGGAATTAAGGGAGTAATAAACCCTTGGTTCTTGATGTTCGGCTTTTTATTGTTTCTGAATTGTATTCGCAGTCAATCACACGTATAATCACGATGGAGCCCGGGAAGGAGGCACCCACTGTGGTGCTGACTGAAAGACCGTTAAGAAAACAGTCCAGTGGACTGTTTTTAGGTCGTGGCTGTTTACGGCGTGTCCAACTTAGGGAGATACACTCAGATTTATATCTTTTACTATGTTCTATTAGTTGGCCCCGAATGTTCGATACACATCGCCGCCGAGATAAGGGCGGCGTACTGATGTTCCATCAGTACCGGCTGGCAGCTTCGCTGCCTCCTTGCGTCCCAAAGAATAAATCCGAATCTTTTACCAATAAGTAACATCTTCGGGTTTTATAGATATTTTTTGTTAAGCAATCAATTTTATATTGGTCGCTTTTTCTTTTGCCAATAACAAGTGTTGTGATATAATATATAATATAATACATATATTTTATCAGGATAAATACAATGGAACTCAATGTACAGATAAAACAGGCCGGAAGGCGAGAAAATAAAATTGTTACAGCAAAGCTGCTGTTAAAGCAGGCTCCCAGAACAGCAGGGGAGCTTATTGCCAGTGCTGTAAAAGCAACTTATTCCGCACATTATGAAAAAGCCAACGAAATTGAAGCTTTTGAAAACGGAGATTTAAGCCAGGTTATCATATATACCCTGGACGAGCTTAAACAGAAAGCTGCGGGCGGAAAAATAGATTTCGGATTTCTTAAAAATGATAAAAAGGTAAGCGAAAAGAAAGCGGTTGAAACAGCACTACAAGCTTTTGAAGATGGCCTTGTGGCAGTTTTTGTTGACGGAACAAGATATAAAAATACTGATGACACACTTGAACTGACAGGAAATGAAACAGTAACTTTTGTAAAACTGACTATGCTTACAGGACGTTTATGGTAAAGGAGGCAAAACCCAATGACCTATAACCAGACAACAAGAAATGAATTGTACAATAAATTTATCGAAAGCCACCAGCCGGGGGCTATGTTCAATGTACTGTACGGTGCTGATGCAAAGGATATCTTTGGTGTTGTTACCACGATGCAGTATAACTACACATCAAAACAGAAAGAACTTTTTGAAAAGCTTAGAAAATCCATTGATGGCTACCCATATACCCCTGCCAAGTTTTTTAAAACACATCACCCAAAAATTGTAGAAATCTGCGCCGGCAGCAAAGCAGAAGCAGCACTGCTGTACAAGTATTTTGATAAACTCAATCAGTTCCAGTATTCTACCGGCTATGGCAGAAGAACTGTCCGCACAGAAACATATATC
>JAFULT010000133.1 GCA_017483145.1 Oscillospiraceae bacterium
ACAGGTGAAAATCTTCCTGTCTGCAGACAGCAGAATCCGCGCACAGCGTCGCCACAAGGAACTGCTGGAAAAAGGCGATACAGTAACTTTTGAAGAAGTGCTGGCAGATATCGAAAAACGCGACTGGCAGGATATCAACCGCAAGGAAGCACCGCTGCGCCAGGCTGATGATGCTGTTCTGCTTGATACATCACACCTTGATTTTGAACAGGCAGTACAGGCTGTTCTCGATATTATTGATAAGAAAGTGAAGTTAAAATGATTTATACAATCTGTCTTGCTGTATGTATGGTGGCTTTCAGAATTATATTCTCCTACCGCACATACAACAAAGAAGCCCTGCGCCGGTACAAAACAAACGGCAGACCTTTTGTTGTGGTGGCAAACCACCTTTCAATGATAGACCCTATCTTTATCGTAATGGCATACGGCTGGGGTCCTAAATTTTCCATTATGGGCAAAGCAGAACTTTTCCGTGTACCGCTGTTTGCCTGGTTTTTCCGCCAGATTGGCGTTTTCCCGGTTGAACGCGGCTCTGCTGACACTGCCGCCCTTGACAAAGCCATTGAAGACGGCAAAAAAGGCACAGGTATCCTTATTTTCCCAGAGGGCACCCGCGGCACAGGGGACAAAATGCTGCGTATGAAATCCGGCGCATTTATGGTTGCCGCACGGACAGGTGCAGACATCATCCCTGTTCGCCTTATATACCCTACATCCACAAGAAAACTGAAATTCTTTGCCCCTGTTGTGGTAAAGGTGGGCGACCCTCTGCTGGCAGAAGACCTGAACCTTGTGGAAGGCGGCAAACGTGCACTGCGCGCCGCAAAAAACACTGTACAGGAAAAACTGGATAATCTGCTGGATGAATACAATGCATATGTAGGCTATGTGCCGCCGGCACTGCCACAGGCTGAATCTGAACCAAAGGCGGAAGACGAAAATGAAGGTAACTAAAGCCAAGACAGCCGGTTTCTGCTTCGGCGTGAACCGCGCAGTTGATATGACAACAAACCTGGCAAAACAGGGCAAAAAAGTGGCAACAATGGGTCCTCTCATCCACAATAAACAGGCTGTTGAAGCATTGGAACAGCTGGGGGTTATCACTCTGGACAGCCTGGATGCACCACAGGGTTATGAGGTTGTTCTGCGCAGCCACGGCGTGGAAAAAAATGTGTATGAATTTTACGAAAAACGTGGTATAATCACACATGATGCGGCCTGTCCCTATGTAAAGAAAATCCACCGTCTTGCAGAAAAAACAGGCAAGGACGGCAGAACCCTGCTGGTGGCCGGGGACGAAAATCACGCAGAGGTAAAAGGCATTGTCAGCTATACTGACGGTGAATATTTTGTATTCAACGAACCACAGCAGCTGGCAGAATGGCTGGCCATTGGTCAAAATGCCGAAAAAGGTGCTAATTTGGTGGCCCAGACCACCTATATGTTAAAAAAATGGGATGAAATCGTAGATATTGTAAAAAAAGTATGTACAGATTGCGAAATTTTTGATACAATATGTAGAGCAACCAATGAAAGACAGACCGAAGCCGCAAAGCTGGCACAGGAAAATGACCTGATGGTTGTTATCGGCGGTCGTCATTCATCCAATACTCAGAAGCTGGTGCGGGTATGTCAGCAGTACTGCCCTACAATCAGCATTGAAACTGTTAAAGAACTCTCACCGGAGTTGTTTATAAATATTCAAAATGTGGGCGTCACAGCAGGTGCAAGTACACCGGCGTTCATAATTCAGGAGGTACTTAATAACATGAGCGAAGTAATTCGTGAAGATGGCATGAGCTTTGAAGAAATGCTCAACGAATCTTATGCAAACCAGCCAAAGGTTTACAGAGGCGCAAAAATTAAAGGAGTTGTAACCGGTGTTTCAGCTAACGAAGTTACTGTTGACATTGGCACAAAACACACAGGCTTTATCAAAGCAAGTGAACTGAGTGATGATCCAAGTGCCAAAGTTGAAGACCTGGTTAAGAAAGGTGACGAGCTGAACCTCATCGTTATTAAGCCTAACGACGCTGAAGGTACAGTTGAACTTTCCAAGAAAAGATATGATGCACAGGAAGGCGCTGACGCAGTAGCTAAAGCTGCAGAAACAGGCGAAGTTCTGGTTGCAAATATCGTTGAAGCTGTTAAAGGCGGCCTTGTTGCTTTCGTTAACGGCGTTAGAGTATTCATCCCTGCATCACTTGCAGCAGGCAGAAATGAATCCCTTGATGCACTGGTAAAAACAAAACAGGAAATCAAAATTATCGAATCTTCCAAAGACGGCAACAGAAGAAAAGTTATCGGTTCTATCCGTGCTGTTAAAGAAGAAAAAACAAACGAACTGAAAGAAAAATTCTGGGCAGAAGTTGAAGAAGGCAAAGTTTACAACGGCGTTGTAAAGAGCCTGACACGCTACGGCGCATTTGTTGACCTTGGCGGTGTTGACGGTCTTGTTCATCTGTCTGAACTCACATGGGAAAAAATCAAACACCCTGCAGAAGTTCTCAAAGTTGGCGAAACAATCGAAGTATTTGTTAAATCTCTTGACAGAGAAAACGGCAAAATCTCCCTTGGCCACAAAAAAGAAGAAGACAACCCATGGGCTAAATTCGAAACAGAATACCCAATCGGTACAGTTCTTGCAGGTACAGTTGCATCCATCACAAAATTTGGTGCATTTGTAAAAATCCTCCCAGGTGTAGACGGTCTGGTACACATTTCTGAAATTTCTTACGAAAGAGTAGAAGATCCAGCAGCAGTTCTGAAAGTTTGTCAGGAAGTTCAGGTTAAACTCATCGGTGTTGACCTTGAAGCAAAACGTGTTTCCCTGTCTATCAAACAGACAATGGAACCACCTGTAAAAGAAGAAGCAGTTGAAGACGCTGAATAATCTTTTATAACTGATAAGATGATAAAAGACGGAGTATTTGCTCCGTCTTTTTTGTTGACTGAATACTGTTTTGTGGAGTAGAATTATAGCATAAATATATATGGGGTTACAGCTTATGAAAAAGATAATTGCATTGCTGATATCATTGTCTGTCTTGCTTTCCTTTACTGCCTGTGGCGGCCGGTCACAGCAGGAAGATACACCAAAAGAACCACAGGTTCAGCTGGTGCGCGGCAATTACAATGAAGACAAAACTGTTTTTACCAATGAAAGTATGGGCATTACTGTAAATGTGCCGCAGGACTGGTATATTTTCAGCGATAATGATATAGCCGAATGGTTCCTTGACGGTGTTACAGGGGATGAATATTCTGCGTGGACACAGGAAGATTTTGCACAGCAGATTACAATACCTGATATGGCTATGCAGGATTTGTTCACAGGCGCAAATATAAACCTGCAGTATGAAAATCTTGATGTGTCAGCCAATGGCCTTGATATAGACGAAGAGCATTATGCAAAGCTTTCACAGAAACAGCTGAACGGACTTGGTTTTAATTATGAATACAGCGACCTGAATGATGTACAGCTGAACGGCCAGGATTACAAATGGTTTTCTGCAACAGGTTCAAACGACGGCCTGACTTTTACACAGTATTTTATTATGCGCCGTGTGGACAATTATATGGTTGTTTTTGTTACAACCAGCTACGAAGACCACGATGTGCAGTTTTTCTTTGATATGTTCCGGTAACAAATAAAACTTTGTCATTCCGAACGCTGAAAGCGGAGGAATCTTTGCATTAAAACAATAAAAGCCCTGCAGTTTATCTGCGGGGCTCTTTGTGTATAAAGTCAGTTGCCAAATCCGTCACAACATATAAAACTTATGGCAAAATTTTGGTTAATATCCTTATTTGTAAATATAGATTAAAGTTATATAATAAAAAGTACATAATCCCGTTTATAAATTCTGAAAGGAAAGACTATTATGAGCTATCAGGTTTCTGAAAACGTAAAAAACAAAATGGCTGCTCTCGTTGCAGACGAAAAAGTAAAAAAAGCCCTTGATTTTATCAAAGCTGACCGGGATGTTATCCTGGACAAACAGTGTGAACTGACACTTATCCCTGCTCCTACACATCACGAAGCAGAAAAAGCAAAACGCTTTGTTGAAATGATGCAGGAAGAAGGTCTGGAAGCTTATATCGACGAATACGGCAATGCTGTTGCAATCCGCAAAGGTACAGGCGGCGGCAAAAACGTGCTGGTAGAAGGCCATCTGGACACAGTTTTCCCACTGGATACAAAACTGGAAATCATCAGAGAAGGCGACTATATCAAATGTCCGGGTATCGTTGACGATACACGCGGTCTTGCTGCAGTTCTGTCCACACTCCGTGCACTGAATGCAGCAGGCATCCAGACAAAAGGCGATATCCACTTTGTCGGCACAGTAAAAGAAGAAGGCACAGGCGCTCTGCGCGGTATGCAGTATTATGTACAGCATCATCCTGAACTGGACGCTTCCATCTCTGTAGACGGCGACGGCTGGTCAGACATCACATTTGAAGCAACAGGCATCCAGACATACGAAGTTGTGTTCCACGGCATCGGCGGCCACGCTTCCGGCGCATTCGGCAAAGTTGCCAACCCTATCCACGCCGCTGCAAGAGCAATTGCAAAAATTGCTGATTTCGAAGTTCCTGCATACCCAAGAACAACATATGCAGTTACAAACCTGGAAGCAGGCAACTATTCAGCTGTTCACGCCATCGTTCCTGCTGCCACAATCCGTTTCAACTTCCGTTCCAACGACCAGGGCGAACTGATGAAACTGCGCGACAGAATCTTTGCAGCTATCGAAGAAGCATGTAAAGAAGAAACAGACCGCTGGGGTATGGACACAATCACATACACAGTTGAACATATCTGTGACGTAAACGCAGGCACACAGGACCCACATACACCAATAGTTGAAGGTGCTGTAGCAGTTGCTGAATTCCTTGGTGACGAAGCTGTTCTGTCCAAAGGCGGCTCCACAAACTGCAACCGTGCTATCGAAGCTGGCCTGCAGGCTGTTTGCCTTGGCGGCGGCAGAGACTATGGCGCAGGCTGCCATACTCTGGACGAACAGTTCCTTATTGACGGCAACGAATACAAAGGCTGCCAGGCACCTATGTTGCTGGCTCTGCTGTGTGCAGGTACAGACGCTGCTGACAGTATCTGTGAATAATTATCATATTTAAATAAAAAGGGGACTACCCCTTTTTATTTTTGTGCAAAAAGTATTATTTGCCTTTTTATTTTCTACATACAAACAATTTTATATATCTGCACAATATGATATAATCAAAATATCTTAAAGCGTTTATAATTTTGGAGGAATTATTATGGAATTTTTTGACGTTATGCGCAGCAGAATCTCTATCCGCAAATACAAAGATATCCCTGTAGAACAGGAAAAAATCGATGAACTTATCGACCTTATGCGTATTGCACCAAGTGCTGCAAACAGACAGGAATGGAAATTTGTTGCTATCACAGATGAAGAACAGCTGAAGAAAATGCGTGTTGCATGCGAAAGCCGCGGCCCTGCTATGACAGCTCCGCTGATTTTCTGCATCTGTGCTACAGAATATGTGGAAATGAACGACTCCGGCTACAACCGTGGTACAATCGATGCTTCCATCGCTTCAACATACCTGCACCTTGCCACATTCGGTATGGGTCTGGGCAGCTGCTGGGTTGGCTCTTTTGACCCTGATATGGCTACAGAAATCGTTGGTTGCCCTGAAGGCACAAGAGTAATCACAGTTGTTACAGTTGGTTACCCTGACGAAGCACCAAACCCACGTCCAAGAAAAGCATTTGAAGATGTGGCAGTTTACAACAAATTTTAAAAAATGATACCGGTTTTAGGTGGGATCCCGGTTGATTTTTCCGGTCTGCAATAGCAGGCCGGTTTTTTTGCTCTTATTGCGTAGGGGCGGGATTCCATTTCCGCCCGTTTTTTTTGTTACTGAACACAAACTATAATTCTGTCATTCTGAACGAAGTGAAGAATCTCCTTCACACGGAAGTAATGATTTTATAGTTTCAAACACTGCAGATGGAGAAATATTTGCAACAACAGTCATTTATTGTCAGTTCAAATATTACAAAACAGTCACTTTTACCTGCAATAGTTTAATTTTCGAACAATATTTGCTATAATAATAAAAAATGGCAAAGGAGAAACTTATGGAAAGCATTATAATGATATTCGGTGCAATGGGTTTTAATCTGTGGTTTATATGGCCGTTTATATTTGTTTTTGGCTTTGCCTTGGGCATTGATGAATGTATCAAAAATGGTAAACCTTTTAATTTTTATATGTGGGCTGCAGCATTTGCACTTTTGATGATGCTCAGTGCAGTTCTGATTGTGATTGTATAATACAGTTTTCACAATTACACCATATATGTGTTATACTATAAAAACAAAAGCTGTACGGAGGCATATATGGATTATAAAAAAGCAAAATTATTGTACAAAGTGTTGACCATAGCCAGCCTGTTATCGTTGGTGCCATTGGCCATATACAACAGATTGATTATGGGCTGTTTTGTGTTGTTTTTTGCTTTGTATGCAGCAGCGCTGGCTGTGTGCATTGTATATCTGAAATGCCCCCATTGCGGCAAAAGTCTGATTACCGGCAGAAAGATAAGCTTTTGCCCTTACTGCGGTGCAACACTTGAATAAAGGAGAACTGATATGTCCCCTAAAAAAGCAAGAACAATTCATTTGATCTTATACGTCACAGCGTTTGTGCTTATGCTTTTGGTTTACATAATGCAAAAGTCAGATATGTACACATTTATACTGCCGTTGGCATTTGGGGCGGGCATAATCCTGATTGGGTCTTCAATTATAGAGATGGCTTTCTGGCGTTGTAAACACTGCGGCAGATATCTGGGCAGGCAAAAATTTATAGAATATTGCCCACACTGCGGTATGCCCATAGAATAATATGATTATACAGGACAAGGTCAGTTTGTCCTGTTTTTATATGTCATTCCGAGAGAGGGCATATGCCCGACGAGGAATCTTTGTACTGCAATCATATACAGTGCAATTTTCTGTTTTAACTGATTGTCATAAAAACCATTTGCCTGATTTTGTCATATATTGTATAATATTCAGTTAGAGAACAAACTATTTCAAAGGAGCGTTAAAATGCAGGAGAAACAAGGTAAATTTCATTATGCCTGGCTGATACTGATAGCTGCAATATGTATTCAGGGTGGTATTATCGGTGTTCTGGTAAACTGTACAGGCGTTATTTTTTCCGCTATCATCAAAGATCTGGGTTTCCGCAGCGGTGACCTTTCCATCTATTACACAATCCGTGCTTTCTTGCAGGCGGCGGCCTGTGGCACAACAACAAAACTGTTCCTTAACAAAAACCCTAAAGTTGTTATGACTGGCCTTGCCACACTGGGTCTGGCAGGCTATGTGGGTATGTATTTCTACTCATCACTGTGGCAGTGGTATTTCTCCGGTATTCTGGTGGGTATCTGTATGTCCTGTGTGCTGGTGGTTATCCCTGTTGTGCTGAACAACTGGTTTGCAGTTAAAAACGGTATGGTTATCGGTATTGCCATGGCTGCATCCGGTCTGGCAGGTGCTGTGTTCAGCCCAGTGCTGTCCAAGCTTATCCTTACAATGGGCTGGAGAAAAACAGCAGTTTTCAATGGTATGACAGGCTTTTTGCTTATCGCTGTGCCGTCCATCCTTCTTCTGGTAAGAACCCCTGAAGAAATGGGTATGAAGCCATACGGCTGGGACCAGGTTAAGAAAGAAGAAACTGCACGGAAAGAAACAGTCACAGAAAAGAAAAGCTGGACAATGCCGTCTTCAATGTTCTATCTGTGTGCTATAAGTATTATCGTTGCAGGTATAATGACACAGTTCGGCAATCAGCTGCCAATACTGGCACAGTCTGTGGGCTTTTCCATTTCAGTTGGTGCTATGGTTACCAGCTGCAATATGGTGGGCAATGTTTTCGGCAAACTGGCCATCGGTGTTCTTGCTGACAAAATCGGCATCTTCAAATCAATCAACATCACCAGCGTAATCATCGCCGCATCCACAATTATGCTGCTGTTCAGCGGCACATCCCCTGTTATGATGTATGCAGGTGCACTGCTGCTGGGTCTGGTTTACTCAATGGGCACCACAGTTCCGCCACTGGTATTTATGGATGTTTACGGCCCGGACGAATACAAAGGTCATCTGTCCCGCTTCCAGGCATACAACTCTGTTGTAATGGCCCTGGCCAGCTCTGCACTGCCTTATATCTATGACTTTACAGGCAGTTTCAACGGCGCACTTATCCTTGGTTTTATCTTTGCAGTCCTGCCGATCGTTACATTCAGAATAGTAAAAACAAAAGCTGACAAAATCAAAAATGCATAATTTATGATCAGTAAAAAGACAAGGCAAATGCCTTGTCTTTTTTGCCTTGCAACAGCTTTTTGCGTGACTTTTGGCCTGCTTTTGGTATTATATAGGTAAGGAGGTGGCGCCGTGAACAGTATTTCACAGAATATAAAAGCCTACAGAAAACATAACAGCCTTACCCAGCAGCAGCTGGCAGACCGTATCGGTGTCACACATCAGACAGTATCAAACTGGGAATCCGGCCGCAGTATGCCAAGTATCGACAAATTAAATGAGATTTCAGAAAAATTGAATATAGATATAAATTATCTGCTGTATGGCAAAAAAGCTGATAATCAGCAACTGAAAAAGCAGATTGCAATAAATGCCATATTGTATGCAATTATACTTATTCTGTGGCAGGCTGTCAGACTGTATCAGCGGTACAGGGAAGCAAATGGTGTAAACAAATTTATACAAGCTACCACAGACCTGTGGTATTATCTGCCTGCCAGAGTGTTTTTCTGCTTTTTTACACCGTTTATGCATATTTTGCCTGCAGTGATTTTTTGCCAATGGCTTAAATACAAAGGCTATGTAAAAAATATAACGGGAGAAAAGGCGTTCAGTCTGTTTAAATATTTCTTTATATTAGTGCTTGTCAACCGACTGATAGCTTCGTTTGCGGTGCTTAGTTTTACAGATATATCCGCCTCTGGATTTATTTATGGCTATCTGCCACCTGTTTTGAAGAAATTTTACACCTGGCTGTATATGACAACAGCGGCACATCCCTGGGTGTTTTCTGTTTTAGGTGCAGTGTATGAAATGCTGCGTCCTTTTAAAAATGAAAAAACCACCATCCCTGCCTACAGCCCCGGCAGAAACAACAGCATTGCCAGAAATATAAAAAAGTTGCGTATTGAAAAAGATATTACCCAGCAACAGCTGGCAGATAAACTGTTTGTAACACGTCAGACTGTTTCCAACTGGGAAAACGGCAAAATAATGCCTGATGTAAATATGCTGATAAGCATTGCGGACAATATGGAAGCTGACCTTGACAGCCTGCTGTATTCTGAAACTGTAATTGACAAAAAGACTGTGTTTGATTTTATAGGCACAGTAACAGTGATTATACTGATACTGGCACTGATAACAGCGCGCAGAATAATATGGCATACATTGCCGGCCTATGCTCCAACGTGGTGGCAGCAGGCATTTATGCTGCTGTATAATTCTGTACGCGGTGTGCTGATAAGACCTGTACTTTTCTTTACTGTACCTGTGCTGACAATACAGATATTCAAACTGATGGGCAGATTTGCATCTTTCAAAGGTTTCAGATACAGAAAAATATTGGCAATTCTGATTGTACT
>JAFULT010000134.1 GCA_017483145.1 Oscillospiraceae bacterium
GCAAGAACGCCTGATTTTGCACATGAACGCTTAAAGCGACGAAGTGCTGAATCCAGAGATTCATTATCTTTTACTCTAATTTCTGACATCTATTTTCACTCCCTTACGCTTTTTAGCTCTGAATTTATGGCAATCAAACTGCTTTGACTGTCACAAATCAATTATACAGATATTACTATCACTTGTCAATAAAAACTTTATTCACGGATGGTAAAATATTGCTGTTTTTTGTTGTGTAATGTCACAACAAAGCTGTTTTATACCATAAGGGGCAGATATTCTGCCCCTTATAAATATCACTTAGCCTTTTACCACAATGTTTACCATTCTGCCCGGAACAAAGATCTGTTTTACAACAGCTTTGCCTTCAACATAGGAAGCCACTGCATCCATAGCCAGTGCAATAGCATCTTCTTTTGCTACATCAACAGCCACTGTGATTTTGCCTCTCAGTTTGCCGTTTACCTGTACAGGCAGTTCAACTGTGGAATCAACACATTTGGCTTCTTCATATACAGGCCATGGTGCAACAGATGCCTGGCCTTCAAAGCCCTGCAGCTGCCACATTTCGTCTGTCATATGTGGAGCAAACGGGTTCAGCAGCAGGATGAATGTTTTCAGTTCAGCCTTTGTGATGCTGCCTTTTTCATCAATTTCATTCAGGGCGCCCATCATAGCAGCAATAGCTGTGTTGAAGCCCAGGGACATAATGTCTTCGCCAACCTTTTTGATCAGCTTGTGGAATGTGCTTTCCAGTTCTTTGGAATATTCATCGCCGTCAACAACGATATCCTGCAGTTTCCATACTCTGTCCAGGAAACGTGCACAGCCTTTGATAGAGCTGTTGGACCAAGGAGCAGCTTTCTGGAAGTCGCCCATAAACATTTCGTAAAGACGGAATGTATCTGCGCCGTATTCTGCTACGATATCATCAGGGTTAACTACGTTGCCACGGGATTTGGACATTTTGTCGCCGTTTTCACCCAGAATCATACCGTGTGATGTTCTCTTTGCATATGGTTCTGCAGTTGGAACAGCACCGATATCATACAGGAATTTGTGCCAGAAGCGGGAGTACAGCAGGTGGAGTGTTGTATGTTCCATACCGCCGTTGTACCAGTCAACAGGCATCCAGTATTCCATTTCTTCTTTTGAAGCCAGTGCGTCATTGTTGTGTGGGTCAATGTAGCGCAGGAAGTACCATGAAGAGCCTGCCCACTGTGGCATTGTGTCTGTTTCACGTCTTGCAGGCTTGCCGCAGCACGGACATGTTGTGTTCACCCAGTCTGTGCAGCGTGCCAGAGGGCTTTCGCCTTCGCCTGTCGGTTCAAAGTCCAGCAGTTCCGGCAGTTCCAGAGGCAGCTGATCTTCCGGTACAGGCTGCCAGCCGCAGTCTTCGCAGTAAATCATAGGGATTGGTTCACCCCAGTATCTCTGACGGGAGAAAATCCAGTCTCTCAGTTTATAATTTGTCTTTTCAACGCCGATACCTTTTTCTTCCAGGTATTTAACGATGGCAACCTTTGCATCTTCAACAGACATACCGTCCAGCAGACCGCTGTTTACCATAACGCCTGTGTCACAGTCTGTGAAAGCAGCTTCTTCCACATTGCCGCCTTTTACAACTTCAACGATAGGACAGCCGAATTTCTTTGCAAATTCCCAGTCGCGTGCGTCGTGGCCAGGAACAGCCATAATGGCACCTGTGCCGTATGTTGCCAGAACATAGTCAGAAATAAAGATAGGAATTTCCTTTTCTGTCAGCGGATTGATTGCTCTTACACCTTCCAGCTGAACACCTGTCTTTTCTTTGGACAGCTCTGTTCTTTCCATATCGCTCTTTCTTGCTGCAGCTTCGCGGTAAGCGATAACTTCGTCATAGTTTGTCAGAACATCTTTCCATTCGTCGATGAATTTATGTTCCGGAGCGATAACCATATATGTTGCACCAAAGATAGTGTCCGGACGTGTTGTGTAGATTTCCAGCACGTGACCTTCTGTTGTGTTGAATTTTACCTGTGCGCCTTTTGAACGGCCAATCCAGTTTTTCTGCTGTGCCACAACAGGTGGGATAAAGTCCACAGTATCCAGACCGTCAATCAGCTTGTCTGCATATTCTGTGATTTTCAGCACCCACTGGCTTTTGTTTTTGTGTACAACTTCGCTGCCGCAGCGTTCGCAAACGCCGTTTACAACTTCTTCGTTTGCCAGAACAACTTTACAGCCTGTACACCAGTTTACATTCATTTCCTTTTTGTAAGCAAGACCCTGTTTGTACAGCTGCAGGAAAATCCACTGGGTCCATTTGTAATAATCCTTGTCTGTGGTGTTGATTTCTCTGTCCCAGTCAAAGGAGAAGCCCAGGCTCTTCAGCTGTGTTTTGAAACGGGCAACATTGTTTTTTGTAACGATTTCAGGGTGAATGTGGTTTTTCATTGCAAAGTTTTCAGTAGGCAGACCAAATGCGTCCCAACCCATTGTAAACATTACATTGTGACCAGTCATTCTTTTATATCTTGAAATAATATCCATCGCTGTGTATGAACGTGGGTGGCCAACGTGGAGACCAGCACCGGATGGATATGGGAATTCAATCAGGCCATAGAATTTTGGCATTGATTTATCGTCTTTTGTTTTAAATGTTTTTTCTTCGTCCCAGATTTTCTGCCATTTGGCTTCTGTCCGTTTAAAATCGTATTTCATCTTTTTCTCCGTTTAAAGTGCATTGCACTGTAAATAATTATTCGTTGTCCAGATTGAGTTCGATTTCTTCGCCGTCTGCCCAAAGTTTGTCCAGGTTGTAGTAATTTCTTGCTTCAGGGTGGAAAACATGTACAATAACGGTGTCATAATCCATCAATATCCAGTTTTTAGACTCGTAGCCTTCTACTCTTGAAGGGCTCAGACTGAACTGCTGTTCTAGCTGATATTCTACCTCGTCAGCCAGGGCTTTTACCTGTGTTGTAGAAGTACCGGTTGCAATAACAATATAGTCAGTTACAATTGTCAGGTCTTCGATTTTTAGCACTTTTAGGTCGTGTGCCTTCTTTGCGTCCAAAATTTTAGCGATAGCTGTGGATAGTTCTAAACCTTTCATATTTCCTCCTTGCAGTTTTGTTGCCCTGCCGCTAATTGCAGGACAGATTTTATCCTTTAATATAAAGAATAATATTTATTTTAAAACTTTTTCAGTTTTAAATCAATAATTAATTATGATGTTTATTGCTGTGCAGGTGCATTGCCCAGCAGTTCGCCTATTGTTGTCTCTGATGCTGCTACCACACCAAAATCTTTTGTCACTTCGCCTGCTGGCGGTGTACCCGGGATTTCCAGTTCATCAGCTGGTACAGGGTCCTGATATGGTCTGAAATGTTCGTTCAGAGTATCTGCCAGTTCATCTTTTTCAAAATGCTGGATGTTCAGCTCATATGTGTTGCCTGTATATATTACATTGTAACCATGTGTGGCAGGTTTTATCAGTGTCATATCGTTGAAGTCAACACCAAAGCCGAATTTTGCCATGGATGCAATAGTTGTCCAGTGCATATCTGTTGTGATATAGGTTGTAAAACGGCTCATTACCTTGATAAAGTCACTTACTGTCAGGTTATCCTTGAAATTTTTGATAAGGGAAGCATAGAAATATCTCTGTACTTCACTGCGCTGTGTGTCTGAACCGCCATAGTTTCTGTTTCTTACAATCTTTTCCACATCTTCACCGCTCAGTGTATACCAGCCAGGTTCTGCAATCATAACAGTTTCCTGACCTGTCTTGTTGTCTTTCAGTACAACTTCACAAGGCACATACATTTCAAAGCCCCAGTCTATGCCGTTTACCATAGTAACAAATGCTTCCATATCCAGCGTTACATAGTGGTCTACCGGCAGTGACAGTTTGTCATTGACAGCTTTTACCAGATTCATAATCTGATTTTTTTCATCGCCGTGTGAATAAACACCATTGATTTTCTTTGTACCGCCTGTTTTAACATCATCGCCTATGTAAACATCTCGTGGTATCTGCAGTGCAGAAACCTTGTTGCCTTCAACATCCAGTGTTACGTACATAATAACATCTGTCATACCCAGGTCACGTCCGGCTTCATAGTCGATGCCGCATACAAGCACATTGATAACCTTGTCCTGCAGATCATCCGCTGTACGGATATCTTCATCAATTGTTTCGCCGTTGTTGTACATACCGCTGATAAACTTGTTCACACCAAAAACAACCAGTGCCACAACAAGTACAGTTATGCCCAGCCCGGCAAGAAAACGGTTTCTTTTAACCGCTTTTTTATGTCTTTTCTTTTCGCTTTCAGTAACACGACTGTGTTTCTTTTCAGCCATTGCAATTACCTCCGTGATTAAGTGTGGTGAAATATTCCAGCGCCTCGTAGCTGTCTGAATCTATTGCACCGCCTTTTTCCTTCAGCCAGTTTATGCTGTCTTTCAGCGCCTGCTCCATGGCAATGTCCAGGTCTGTCCATGCCAGTGCCAGCAGGGGCTCTTTTTCCGGGAAATCTCTTTCCTCGCTGAGCATATCTGCCAGATATATAATCTTTTCCAGATTGCTCATATTCCGTCTGCCGCAGGTATGGCTTTTTATTGCCATCAGAATTTCTTCATCTTCAATACCCATTTCCCTGCGGGCAAAATCAGCAGCTGCAAAGCCGTGAAGAACAGGCATTGGTTTTGCTGCTATTTTTTCAATTATATCACTTTGCTGTGCACGGTGCAACATAATCCGGTCCGGCTGCTGCTTCATAATATCGTGCAGCAGGGCGCACAGATATGCTTTCTGTGTGTCCACACCGTATTTTTCAGCAAACTGTACAGCCAGCTTTGCCACATTGAAGGTGTGCTGTGCGCGTTTTTCACGCAGCATCAGCGGTATAAGCAGCTGTGCCGTGCCGATATTTCTTTCATAGAAATCATCTGCATACAGATGGTATTTTTCTATCAGTGCACTTACCTTGCCGTCCACAAGACCGGAGATATCGCCCCCTGCAGCTGCAGTGTTTCGTAGCTGTGTGGATGACACCGGGATAACCTGGCTCCTTATAATGGCTGTGTCCGGCGAATACTGCTGTATCTCCTTTACAGCGGCGGTCAGCAGGTCATCTTCGTCATATTCCCTGGCAAAAACCAGGAATGTAACCTGCCCTGCCAGATACTGCCACCTGGCCCAGCTCTTCATATTTATGGCACTGTCTGCACCGATTATAAAATAAATTGTAGCCTGTGGGTAAACAGATTTAAGATAATCCACAGTCAGATAACTGTAGCTTTTTTCACGGCTGTTGCCTTCAAAATCGGACACCAGCAGTTCCACACCTATATCGCTGAAGGCCTGTTCCACAAGATATTTTCTCACCGGGAAAGGCGCCTTGCAGCTTGGCTTGTGGCCCGGACTGCCTACAGGCATAACAATAATTTTGTCAAATTTTTTATAGTTCAGAGCGGTTCTGAGAATGTTTTCGTGTCCGTTGTGGACAGGGTCAAAAGAACCGCCAAAAAACAGTATATCCATAAAATTACAGTGTTGTAAGATGTTTCAGATCAAATTTGGAATCTTTGTCTTTCTGTTTGAACAGAACAATTTTTGAACCGATAACCTGTACGCATTCACAGTTCAGTTCTTCTGCCAGCAGTGCGCCTGCTTCTTTTGCAGAGTATGCACAGTTTTCCAGCACATGCAGTTTGATAAGTTCGCGGGCATTCAGTGCTTCTTCAATACCGCGCACGCTTTCTTCTGTAAAGCCTGTTTTGCCGATCTGGTAGATTGCGTTGAGAGGCTGTGCCTGACCACGCAGAAATGCTCTCTGTTTGGATGTAATCATATTTTCTCCTTTTATATTTTATCTTTTTTGTAGGGGACGGGTTCCCCGTCCCGTTGTTGTAATCAATATTTATATTAAAAAGTCATATTTGCCATTTTTTCACCCAGCAGGCGCAGAGCCTTGCCGCGGTGGCTGATGGCATCTTTTTCTTCGGCTGTCATTTCTGAATAGCTGACATCCCCCACCATAAAGACAGGGTCATAGCCGAAACCGCCGTCACCGATTCTTTCATAGCCTATCCAGCCTTCGCACCTGCCTGTGCACACAACAGAGATATCCTCTCCGTTTTCCACCGGCACATACAGGCATACGCTGGACACAAATGCTGCACCGCGCTTTTCAGCCGGTACATCTTTCAGTGCTGCCAGCAGTTTGTCAATGTTTTCATCGTCTGTGGCATTTTCACCTGCATAACGGGCTGTGTACACACCCGGTGCACCCCCCAGAAAATCAACTTCCAGGCCGGAGTCATCGCTGATAGCAGGCATTTTGCAGATTTGTGCTATTGTTTTTGCCTTGATAAGTGCATTTTCTGCAAATGTTGTGCCGTTTTCTTCAATTTCTGTTTCAATGCCCAGTTCACGCAGGGTTTTTGCATCGTGACCAAGTGCATTGAGAATTCGCTGAATTTCCTTCAGTTTCTTTGCGTTGTTTGTAGCCAGTGCAAAAATCATTCTTCTGCCCCGCTTTCTTCCAGGCTTACCAGTGTTTCGGCAAAGGCCTGCGGGTCAAACAGCATAAGGTCATCCATACCTTCACCCACACCGATAAAACGCACAGGCACACCAAGGTTGCGTTTGATGGAGATAACGCTGCCGCCTTTTGCTGTGCCGTCCAGCTTTGTCAGGATAATACCTGTAGCATCAGCTGCAGAGATAAATTCCTTTGCCTGGCTGATTGCGTTCTGGCCTGTTACAGCTTCCAGCACCAGCAGTGTTTCCACACCGGCTTCACTGTCTGCCTTTGTTACAACACGGCGGATTTTGGAAAGTTCTGCCATAAGATTTTTCTTGTTGTGGAGACGGCCGGCTGTGTCGCAGATAACTATATCATAGCTTTCATCTTTTGCTTTCTGAACAGCGTCAAACACTACAGAGGCAGGGTCTGCGCCTTCATCGTGCATAACGATATCCACACCTGCACGGTTTGCCCATTCATTCAGCTGGCTTGCAGCTGCAGCGCGGAATGTGTCCCCTGCTGCCAGCAGCACCTTGTTGCCCTGCTGTTTGTACAGGTTTGCCAGTTTGCCGATGGATGTGGTTTTGCCCACGCCGTTTACACCGATAATCAGCACAACGGTAGGTTTTTTTGAATAATCCATCTCTGTGTCAGCTGACAGCAGTTCTGTGATAATCTGTTTCATCAGCACCAGGGCTTCACCGCCTGTTTTTGCCTTTTCCTTTTTCACCCTGCGTTCCAGTTCGTCCACCAGATACTGGCTGGTTTCATAGCCAACATCAGCCAGAATCAGCTGGTCCAGCAGGTCTTCATACATATCATCGTCTATCTGTGTGTTGGACAGAGCCTTTGTGATAGAGCCGAATATGCCGCCTGTGGTCTTTTTCAGACCGTTGCGGAGTTTATCAAACAATCCCATAATGTTCTCCTTTAATTCAGAATAGATGGTGAAAGGTTGTTTACATCAAGTTTCAGCAGTTTGGATATGCCATCCTCCTGCATTGTCACGCCGTACAGTACATCGGCTGCTTCCATTGTACCACGACGATGTGTAATAACTATGAACTGCGTTTTGTCACAGATTCGTTTAAGATAATTTGCGTATCTTGTAACATTTACATCGTCCAGTGCGGCTTCGATTTCGTCCAGCACGCAGAATGGGGACGGATTGTGTGCAAGAATTGCAAAGTAGATGGAAATAGCCACCAGAGCCTGTTCACCGCCGGAAAGGGCGTTGAGGCTTTTGATAACCTTGCCCGGTGGGCTTACAACGATTTCTATGCCGCTGTTCAGCACATCTTCCTTGTCCACCAGTTCTAGACGGGCAGAGCCGCCACCGAACAGTTCTGCAAATATTCTGCCGAAGTTTTCGTTGATAATATCAAAACTCTGGGTAAACAGGGCTTTCATTTCCCCGTTAAGGGACGTAATCAGCTTGATAAGCTGGTTTTTGCTTTGCTGTAAATCATCCAGCTGTGCTTTCAGGAATGTGTATCGTTCTGAAACTTCCCTGTATTCTTCAATGGATGCCACATTTACATGACCCATACGTTTGATGGCATTTTTTACAGATGCCAGTTCGCGCTTCATGGCAGCTTCATCTTCTATTTCAATACAGAATTCACGGGCTGTCTGTACGGTGAGTTCATAATCTTCCCACAGTTTGGCTATGATTTCATCATAGGCTGTTTCCATGGATACAATTCTTTCGCTCACTTTTGCAATCTGACCGGACAGGTCTTCGCGCTGTGTCTGCAGGGTTTTGTTGTCCTGTGTCAGTTTTGTTCTCTCTGCCTCTATTTCCATACGCTGGCCGACAAAGGATTTGTTTTCTGCTTCCCTGTCAGAAATCTGCTGGCGCAGGGCGGCAATTTCACCCCGGATGTCTTCAATCAGCTGGTCTTTTTCGCTGATTTCAGCCTGTTTTGCAGCGATATCTGCAATAATTCTTGTCTTTCTGCTTTCCCTGTTTGCCAGATTGTTTTCCAGCAGCTGCAGGTTGTTGCTTTCGATGGAAAGGTCACCTTTAAGTGTAACCACTTCCAGTTTGATATCATTTATTTCGTTTGCCAGAGTATTCTGTGCCTGCAGGCTTTCTTCATCCTGTGCACCCAGCTTATCCAGCTGTGTCTTCATTTCAAGCAGCTGTTTTTCGTCTGCTGCAATCAGATTTACCAGTTCCAGCTTGCGTTTGTTGTTGTTTGCAAGTGTGGCATTGAAGTTGTCGATATCGTTTTTAAGATTTTCCACAGTATTTCTGTACTGTGTGTAAACCTGTTCCAGACGGGCAAATTCAATCTCTGCATTTACCTTTTCACCGTTCAGGTTGCCGATTTCGCCGTCACAGCCTTCAATCTGGCTGTTGATTTTGTCCATGGCTTCCTGTGCGGCCAGTCTGTTTTTATCCAGCTGTGCAAATTCATCTTTCAGTTTTGCCAGCTTTGTTTTAAGTGCTTCAATCTCTGTCTTTCTTGTAAAAAAGCCTGCATTTTTGCTTACAGAACCGCCTGTAAATGAACCGCCGGCATTGATAACCTGTCCGTCCAGGGTAACAATCCTGTATCGGTAATTCAGTTTTCTTGCCAGGGAAGAAGCAGAGTTGATGTTGTCAACAATTATTGTTCTGCCCAGCAGATTGGAAATAATGTTTTTATATTTTGCATCTGCCTTGATAACACTGTCCCCTGTGCGGGCCCAGTCCGGCAGATTTTCGTTGAAGTTTGACGGTTTTACTGTGTCCAGCGGCAGGAATGTGGCACGTCCGCCACGGCTGGTTTTAAGGAATTCCATTGCTCGTTTGGCGCTGGCTTCGTTTTCCACCACAATATTCTGTGATGCATAGCCCAGAGCCACTTCCATGGCTGTTTCATAGCCTTTTTCAACAGTAATCAGCTGTGCAACACTGCCCAGAATGCCGCCAAGGCCACCGTTTCTGCCACGTTTCAGCACTTCTTTTACAGACCGTTGCACGCCGTCCATATTGTTTTCCAGTTCAGTAAGAATTCTGATTCTTTCCTGTGCGTTGTGCTGTGCCAGGCTGTTGTCCTCTGTCCGCTTTGCGGCCATATCCAGCTTTGTCTGTGCGGAATTGCGTTTCATCACAAGACCGCCGCGGATATTCATATTTCTTGTAATGGTTTCCTGTGTCAGTTCAATGAAATCCTTTACATCGTCAGCCTGCTGTTTGCTCTGGTCCATATATTCTGTGGCTTTTTCCAGATTTTCCTTTGCCAGGTCAAGGCTGTCTCTGATTGTGCCGTTCCGGCTGTCGATGGAGCCCTGTTCAATTCTTTCATCCTGCAGGCGGATGTTTACTGCGTTCATTTCACCTGCAATGCGGCCTTTTTCATCCCCGGCCTGCACTGCCTGTGCCACCAGGCTGTCCAGCTGCATCTGTTTGTCGCTCTGTATATACAGTCTGGAATTGATTTTCTCTGTTATCCGGGCAATCTTTTCTTCCAGTTTCTGTTTTTCATCGCTGTCCTGTGCGCCCTCGTTTTCAAAGCTGTCCAGGTCCAGCTGCAGGCTGTTTATCTGGCTGACAGCAAAGCCTTTTTCGCTTTCTGCAACTGCCCTGCGGCTGTTCAGTTCGCCAATCCGGCTTTCTGCGGTGCGGATAGCTGTGATATTTTCTTCATTTTTTGCCAGCAGGCTGTTGGCGTACAGATATCTTTCTTCAATGTATCTGTCGCTTTCTTCCAGCAGCCGTGACACCCTGTTGTAGTCGTCTGTGAAAATTTCCAGTCGGCGCTGCTGTGCGCGGATAAGTTCTTTGGATTTGTCCACTGTGTCCATCCACAGAGTGATTTCCATCTCTCTTTTTCTGGCGTCCAGTCTGATAAATTCCTTTGCCTTTTCGCTTTCCCTGCGCAAAGGTTCCACACGTTCTTCCAGCCCCATAAGGATGTCTGTCAGTCTTGTGATGTTGCCTTCTGCAGAAGACAGTTTGCGCTCTGCCTCATTCTTTTTATAGCGGAACTTGGCAATGCCGGAAGCTTCTTCAAAGATTTCGCGTCTGCCTTCCGGTTTGGAAGTAACAATTTCGCTTACCTTGCCCTGACCCACAACGGAATAACCGTTTTTGCCCAGACCTGTGTCGAAGAACAGTTCCTGTATGTCGCGTAGGCGCACTCTGGCACCGTTTATGTAATATTCGCTGTCGCCGCCGCGGTAGTATTTGCGCATTACGGCAACTTCGTCACTTTCCACATCAAAGGCGTGGTCGGTGTTGTCAAGGATAAGGCTTACAGAAGCAAAGCCCATAGGACTGCGTTTCTGTGTGCCGCCAAAAATAATATCCTCCATTTTGCCTGCTGCACGCAGCTGGCTGGAACGTGTTTCCCCCAATACCCAGCGGATGGCGTCTGAAATATTACTTTTGCCGGAGCCGTTTGGCCCTACAACCCCTGACATACCTTTTTCAAATTCAATTTTTGTTTTTTCCGGAAAAGATTTAAAGCCGTGAAGCTCAATAGCTTTTAAATACACTGTTTTTCCCCTTCCAAAATCATATAGTCATCAGTTGTGATGGTGTTGTCTGTTTTTACTGTTACAGCATAGCCTTTTTCAGCCAAGGCCTTTATATTGCTCTTTTTCTGGCCTGTGGCCTGTGAATGCTGTCTGCCGTTTACAAATATGGTGTAAACGCCCTGTGGCCTGTGTGCAAAATCATGCAAAAAGCGATCCAGCAGCATTCTGCTCTGCACCAGCTCTTTCAGCGCAGGGTGATAAGGCCCTGCCACAAGGCTGTTTTCCAGCGATGTGTCTGCGTGCAGACCCAGTTTGATAATCCTGATATTATTTTCGTTGAACATCTTTACTAAAACTGCAGATATTTCCACCGCCTGTTCCACAGTAAGCGGAGTGTACATACGATTTTGGTAAAGCTTTTCAAGTAAAGTGTCTTTCAGTATAAGTGTGGGATAGATGCGGACGGTATCCGGCATTATCTGTATAAATTTTTCAGCGGTATCCACTGCATATGCCATATAATCGCTGCAGCCGTACAGCCCGGGCATCATCTGCAGACCAAGGGAAAAGCCCCGTTTTTTTATCAGTTCTGACGCTGTGAACACATCCTGCACAGTATGACCGCGCAGATTCACCTTCAATACTTCGTCCTGCATGCTCTGGGCACCCAGCTCTATGGCTGTGACACCATAGTCTTTCAGTATATCCAGTATTTCCGGTGTGATGGCGTCCGGTCTGGTGGAACAGCGTATGCCCGCTGCCCTGCCGGACTGAACAAAAGGATAAGCCGCCTGTAAAAGTGCCAGCATATAGCGGCGGTCAATCGCTGTAAAGCTGCCGCCGAAAAATGCTATTTCATAGCTTTTTCCTTCTTCTGCCGTGTGTGGCAGGAACTCATCACACAGCCGTGTCACCTCCCGTGGGGAAGGCGGATTCTGTGTGCCGCTGATTTTTTTCTGGTCACAGAAACTGCACTGGTTGGGGCAGCCTTCGTGTGGCACAAATATTGATAAATTTTTGTGTTTTGTCATAGCCGCCCTTCCTTTCTGTCAGTTTTACATATGTCATTCCGAGCAACGCGAGGAATCGCATAATGTTCACAGTTGTTTTTTATCTTGCGGGATGGGAAACCCATCCCCTACGCTTTCTGCATATACAAATATATCCCGCAGGGGCGAACTGTGTTCGCCCGATATAAACTACTAATCCTTAAAGCCCATAAGTGCCAGGGCTTCTTTTGCTGCAGCCTGTTCGGCCTGCTTTTTGCTTTTGCCTGTGCCTCTGCCGATTATATTGCTGTTGAGATGCACTTCCACATCAAACACTTTGTCGTGGTCCGGGCCACTTTCGCCTGTTACAACATAGCTCAGTCTTTCGCCAGGATTTTTCTGGATGATTTCCTGCAGCAGTGTCTTGTAGTCTTTCAGTGAAAGATGTGCGGCATCAAGGAAGTGGCGCACAAATTTTTTGGCATTGTCCATACCGCCGTCAAGGAATATAGCGCCTGTAACAGCTTCAAAGGCATCTGCCAGAATGGACGGACGCTGTCTGCCTCCTGTGGCTTCTTCCCCTTTGCCCAGCAGCAGGAAATCGCCAAGGTGAATTTCTGCAGAATAACCTGCCAGGGCATCTTCACATACCAGTGCCGCACGCTGTTTTGACATACGGCCTTCCGGCATATCAGGGTTTTCCCTGAACAGTTTTTCACTTGTAATCAGCTGCAGTACAGCATCTCCCAGAAATTCCAGTCTTTCATTGTATGCCATATTGCCGCGGCTTTCATTTGCATAGGAAGAATGTGTCACCGCTGTGCGCAGCAATTCCTTATCCTTGAAATGATAGCCGATGTTTTTCTCCAGCTGTTTCATTATTCTTCATCCCCCAGACTGGCCAACTTTTCAGCAATGATGCCAGGTACATCAAATTCTGCACACAGTTTTGCCTGACGGATGGCATTTTCGTATGCCAGTGCGTCAGATGCGCCGTGGGCTTTGATAACACCTTTGTTTACACCCATTACAACGCCGCCGCCGTAATATCTGTAGTCCATTTTTGCTTTGAAAGCTTTCAGCTGGTCTTTCAGAAGCAGTGCGGCAATCTTTGTTTTAAGGTTTGTCATAAACATATCTTTCATCATTTTGTTCATAAAGCTGGCTGCACCTTCAACAGATTTCAGCGCAATATTGCCAGAGAAACCGTCTGCCACCAGAACATCCACATGGTCGTTGAGAACTTCGCGGCCTTCGATGTTGCCAACAAAGTTGAGATGTGGGTTCTTTGCCATAAGTGCGTGGGCTGCTCTCTGCACTTGGGGACCTTTTGTTTCTTCAGCACCGTTGTTCAGCAGGCCAACGCGGGCAGGCACCCTGTTCATAACCTTTTCCATATAAACAGAACCCATAACTGCAAACTGGTCCAGCATTTCCGGTCTTACTTCGTTGTTTGCACCGCTGTCAATCAGCAGGAAGCCGTCCGGATGTTTACCCGGTACCACAGCACCCAGTGTAGGGCGTTTGCAGCCTTTCAGTCTCTTTACAATAAATGTTGCACCCATAAGGATAGCACCTGTGCTGCCGCCGGAAACCATTGCATCGCCTTCGCCGTTTGCCAGTGCTTTGAATGCTACGTGCAGGGATGTGTTTGTTCTCTTTTTCACAATAGACATAGGGTCTTCGTGAATATCAAAAATATCGTCTGCCTGTTTGAAAGTGATGCCGGTTGTATCGATGCTGTTTTCCTTGCAGCAGGCTTCCATTTTGGCAATGTCGCCAACTGCCAGCACTTCAACCCCCAGTTCCTTCACTGCCCATGCAGCGCCTTTAAGTGGTTCCAGCGGTGCATAGTCGCCGCCGAATGCATCAAGAATAATTTTCATTTCAGTTTCTCCTTTCGCTAAAGGGTATGTAAAATCAAGTGGATAATCTAAAAAGGTAATTTTTTGCCACATTTAGGGCAATATTCAAAATCGTGTGATATTTTAACACCGCAGTAAGGGCAGTACATCACATCAGTATCTGCCTGTGCTTCCCCGCTGTATTCAGCACTGTTGTACTCATCAGTCTGTTCAAATCTGCTGTTCCACGGGTCAGGTTCTTCACTGCTGTCCACAATATCAAATTCTGAATATCTGTCCTTATTTGTAAAATTGTGGATATTTTTTATCAGTTCTGTAACCATAAGTATAATAAAGCCTATTCCGAAAACAGGAAATATTATGGGTGCCCCCATGGAAGCCGCTGTAATAGTCCAGAATATTGCAAATACCAGACCAATAACCGCACCGATTATTCCCTGTCCGGAATTGAAACGTCCGGGTTTAATACTTTTCATATCTTACTCCATTAAAATGACATATCAATTTCTTCAATGGCAGCCTTGCCTCTTACAGACAGGGCCATATATCTTTCACGTTTGTCACGGATGTGGTTTTCCAGCGGTGGCAGAATACCCATATTTGCACCCATAGGCTGGAAATCCTTGTTTGGTGTTGTGATATAGTTCAGCAGTGCGCCGCAGATTGTGGTAAGGGCTGGAATCTGTGGCCGTGTATCATTCAATCTGCACCACACAAAATAACCTGCCAGCAGACCGCACATACTGCTTTCTGTATAGCCTTCCATACCTGTAATCTGACCTGCAAAATAAACATTGGGGTATTCCTTAAGATTAAGTGTATTGTTCAGCACCTTTGGTGAATTGATAAAGCTGTTTCTGTGCATTACGCCGTAGCGCACAAACTGTGCATTTTCCAGCCCAGGAATCATACCGAAAACCCTTTTCTGTTCGCCAAACTTCAGATTTGTCTGGAAACCAACCAGATTGTACATAGTCTTTTCAGCATTTTCGCATCTCAGCTGTACATTTGCCCAAGGGCGGTGGCCTGTGCGCGGGTCGCGCAGACCAACAGGTCTCATAGGGCCGTAGCGCAGTGTGTCTGCACCGCGGCCTGCCATAACTTCCACAGGCATACATCCTTCATAAACTGTCAGGTCTTCGTCAAAGCTTTTCAGCGGTGCACGTTCTGCATTTACCAGCGCTTCATAAAAAGCTTCGTATTCTTCCTTGTTGAAAGGACAGTTAAGGTAATCGTCATCCCCTTTGCCGTAACGGCTGGCGGCGAAAACCTTTTCCATATCGATGCTGTCTGCCATAACAATAGGGGCGGCGGCATCGTAGAAGGACATACCTGCACCGCACATATCCTTGATTCTGCTGTACAGGGCACCCTCTGTAAGAGGACCTGTGGCAACAATTGTGATTTCGTCAGTGTCGATATCTGTCACTTCTTCATAACAGGTTGTTATATTTGGATGATTTTTAACTTTTTGTGTAATTTTTTCACTGAAAATGTCCCTGTCCACAGCCAGCGCACCGCCTGCAGGCACTGCACAGTCATAGGCTGCTTCCAGAACAATTGAACCGAAATGTTTCATTTCGTTTTTCAGCATACCCTGGCAGGAATCCTCTCTCATACTTTTGAGGCTGTTGGAGCATACCAATTCAGCAAAATTTTCGTTTTTATGGGCAGGGGAGAATTTTACAGGCTTCTGTTCATACAGTGTAACCTGCACACCTCTCTGTGCCAGAAAGTATGCAGCTTCACAGCCGGCCAGTCCCGCGCCCAGAATCTTTACTCTTTTTTCCATAATTATTTTTCTGCCTTTTTCTTTCTGCCTCTTGCTGCAGGTGCGGCCACTGAACATTCAGGGCAGCCTTCCTTTATGCAATGCGGCTGTGCGCCTTTGGTGGATTTTTTGAAAAGTGTGCTGCCACAGGCAGGGCAGGTTTTGTCTGTAGGTTCTTCCCATGACATAAATCCGCAGGCTGTGCCGTTTTCACAGGCATAGAAAATTCTGCCGCGCTTGCTTGTCAGCTGCAGGATTCTGCCGCCGCATTTAGGGCAGGCGCCTTTGGCGTATTTTACAATTTTCTTTGTGTTTGTACATTCAGGGAAGCCGCTGCAGGCCATAAATTTGCCGTAACGGCCTGTTTTGATAACCATTGGTTTGCCGCACAGTTCACAGATTTCGTCTGTCATAACTTCCGGCACTTTAACCTTCTGGCCGTCCATTTCCTTTTCGGCCTTGTCCAGGTCTGCCTGGAACACATCGTAGAATTCACGGATAACCTGTGTCCATTCTGTGGTGCCTTCTTCAATTCTGTCCAGATTGCTTTCCATATTTGCAGAGAATTTAACATCCACAATATCGTTGAACTGTGCCATCAGCACATCATTTACTGTGATGCCCAGCGGTGTGGGAATCAGCTTTTTGGCGTTTCTTTCCACATAGCCGCGTTCAATGATTGTGTAGATAATCGGTGCATATGTGGACGGACGGCCGATGCCGTTTTCTTCCAGTGCCTTGATAAGTGTGGCTTCTGTATATTCTGACGGCGGCTGTGTGAATTTCTGCTCTGCTTCCATTTCTCTCAGCTTCAGCTTTGTGTCTTTTTCCAGCGGTGGCAGTGCAGTTTCCTTTTCTTTCTTTTCGTCTGTCTGTTCTTCGTAAAGGGCTGTAAAGCCGTCAAACAGCACTGTGTAGCCTGTTGCCTTGTACATATGGTTTGCCGCTGTAATATCCACGCTTACAGTTTCCTGCACACAGTCAGCCATCTGGCTGGCCATAAAGCGTTCCCATATCAGTTTGTACAGTTTGGCCACATCGCCGGACAGGCTGCCGTATGCAATTTCCGGTGTGATGTTCACATTTGTAGGGCGGATAGCTTCGTGGGCATCCTGTGAATTGTTTTTTGATTTATAGTTTCTGCGGTATGGCGGAACATAGTTTTTGCCGTATTTTTCGCCGATAAAGCCTTTGGCGGCAAAATATGCTTCGTCAGATATGCGCAGGGAGTCTGTTCTCATATATGTGATAAGACCCAATGTGCCGTAACCGTTTACTTCCACACCTTCGTACAGGGTCTGTGCAGCACGCATTGTTCTCAGTGCTGTAAAGCCCAGGCGGCGGCTGGCTTCCTGCTGCAGTGATGATGTTGTGAACGGTGGTGCAGGCACGCGTTTTCTTTCACCTTTTGTGATTTTTTCAATCTCAAATTTTGAATTTTCGCTTTCTGCCTTGATTTTCAGCGCCTGTTCTTCATTGGCCACTGTAATCTTTTTGCCGTCTGTACCCCAGTACCTTGCCTTGAATTTCTTTGCAGAGCCTGACGGTGACAGTGCCGCGTCAATATTCCAGTATTCCTGTGGGATAAATGCTTCTATTTCCCTGTGTCTGTCCACAATCAGTCTTACTGCAACTGACTGCACCCTGCCGGCGGAAAGACCGCCTTTGACCTTTTTCCACAGGAACGGAGACAGCTTGTAGCCCACAATTCTGTCCAGAATTCTTCTGGCCTGCTGCGCATTGATAAGGTCCATATCGATGGTGCGCTTGTTTGCCATACCTTCTGTGATACCCTTTTTGGTGATTTCCCCGAAGGTTACACGGTTCTGCTGTGCAGTATCCAGTTTGAGGATATGTGCCAGATGCCATGAAATAGCTTCCCCTTCACGGTCCGGGTCAGTTGCCAGATAAACCATATCACTGGCCGCTGCCTTTTCTTTCAGTTCTTTGATAAGTTTGCTTTTGCCGGGAATGTTGATGTATCTCGGTTTGAAATTGTTGTCAAAGTCGATTGCAATCTGTCCTTTTGGCAGGTCGCGCACATGACCCATAGAGGCGATTACATTGTAATCTTCCCCCAGATATTTTTTGATTGTCTTTGCTTTTGCAGGTGATTCCACAATAACAAGATTTGCCATGTTGTTCTCCTTGTATTCATAAACGGCCGGTGCCGTATCAATTTGCCTGTTTTGTGCGTATATACTCCCCTGTATCGGTGCGGTTTACCCAGCCGTCAATTTCAAGGGATGTAAGTGTGGCCTTTACCACATTGGCCTTCAGCCCGCTGGCGCGGATGATAAGATTGGCGTTCATAGCGCCGTCAATCACCTTCAGCACAGCCAGGGCTGTTTCATCAAGTGCCGAATAATCCGGCTCTTTTTCCTCTGCCGGCGGCGGGGTTTCTGCGCCCAGATACTCCAGTATCTGCCTGCCGTCTGTAACTGCATGGGCAACGCCCTGTACCAGCAGACTGTTTGTGCCGCTGAAACCGGGGCTGAATATACTGCCCGGCACTGTAAACACCGGTCTGTCATACTCAACAGCCCTGTTTACAGTTGCCAGACTGCCGCTTTTCTTCTTTGCCTGCACTACGCACAGTGCATCGCCGGCGGCGGCAATCAGCCTGTTTCTGTATATAAAATTTGCGCTGTAGTAAGGGAATGTGGCATAATATTCGCTTACCACCAGCTGTTCTGCAGATAATCTGTCCTGGAACTCCCTGTTTGTCCTGGGGAAATATTCGTTCAGCGGTGTGCCGAGAAATGCCACGGTTCTGCCGCCGGCTTCCACCGCACTTCTGTGTGCAACACTGTCCACACCCTGTGCCAGCCCGCTGACCACCACAGCACCGCCTGCCGCCACATCTGTGGCTATCAGCCTGCAGGCCTTTTCGCCTTCTGAACTGCAATGGCGGCTGCCCACTATGCCCACGGTGTACTGTGCGTCCAGCAGGGACAGGTCCCCTTTGTAAAACAGCACCAGAGGACGGTTGTGGATATTCCTGAATCTTACGGGATATTCCGCATCGGTGTAATTCACCGACTTTATATTGTTTGCCAGATGAAGTCTGTGTATACCTTCCACATCTTCAATGGCTGTGGCGGCGGCCAGCTCCATCTGCCTCTGTGTAAATAAATTGAACTGTGACAGCGCCTGCCTGCAGTTGTAAAACAGCCGTGGACCAAAGCCGCTGTCAGCAATCTGCCATGCATTGGAATTGTTCACGCCCATTATGTAGCTGAACCATATGTCGTACAGCTGTTTCATTATCTCAGCTCCCACATAAGAACTGCGGCAGAAACCGCTGCATTCAGCGATTCAATCCTGTCGCTCATAGGTATTTTCAGTCTCAGA
>JAFULT010000018.1 GCA_017483145.1 Oscillospiraceae bacterium
AGAACGCCAGACATACTTTATAGACTGAATAAAACCCCGGACGGCAATCAGTCCGGGGTTTTGGTTACTTTTGGCGCCAAAAGTAACGCCAGCGCAGCGTCAGATACTTTGCAAACACATAAAAGTAACAGTTGTTTATATAATTATCATAAAATAATAAACTTATTGCGGTTTACAACTGCAAAGATTCTTACCCTAAAGGGCACGCGTCACAGGCAGAGCCTGTTCAGAATGACTCGCGTAGGGGATGGCGTCCCCGACATCCCGCAACAGTGTAGCTAAAATAGGCGGGGGTGGAAAGCCGCCATTACAGTTTAATCAGAACACAAGTCGCAGCATATGAGATTCTTCACAGGCAAAGCCTGTTCAGAATGACAGGTGGGCGAACACAATTCGCCACTACAGGATTGAGCAAGCACTGGCAATGGGCGAATCGTGATTCGCCCCCCTATGAAATAATCGGATAACGGGCGGTTCGTGATTCGCCCGTTGTAAGGAACGCCGCAACGCGGCTTATATTTATATGGTTGAGCGGGCAATTCTGCTTTTTTATAGCCTTGCCCGCTTCGGGCGCGGCTCGCATTTGCGCGCGGTCGGCAACAAGTTGCCTTCCACGGCAAACCGGCATGTAAACTATAATTTACAACAAAAGGCACAGCTTTTGCTGTGCCTTTATTGCTTTTATTCTTTTTCTTCTGTAACCTGCTGCACCACGTCCACAAATTCAGCTTCCACCACAGGGATATAATCTGCAGGTTCATCTTTTGTCAGGTTCATATTGCGCAGGTCGCTCTGGGCTTTTTCATAATCATTTCTGGCTTTTGCACCTTCAAAAACTGTTACCAGGCCGGTAAATCCGTCATATGCCAGACAGCAGCCGATAAATCTTGTCAGTGTCATTGCTGTGCCGAAAGGATTGTTCACTATAACAACAGCCAGAATCAGCTTGATTATTGTAAAAATCAGACCGTGATTCCATCCGGCGTAGTTCATACGTTTCAGTTCAAATGCTTTCTGCAGGCCTGTGATGCCGCTTACCAGCATAAACAGTCCCACAACAAACGGAATGATTGAAATCAGCATTTCACTGCGGGTGGCAACAAAAATACCCATAAAAATTGTCATAATGCCGCCCATCAGTTCAAAAACCACAGGGGAAGGCAGATTTTTGTTGCGGTAGCGGTTGATGATGCTGCCTGCACCTTTGCCAATCAGCAGACCGGCTATCAGCCAGCACAGAGCCTTGCCTGTAAAGGCAGGATAGATTATCAGCAGCAGGCCAATCAGCAGTGTGGCCACGCTTGATATTGAAAATCTTTCTTTCAGTAATCTGATATATTCCATAAAATCACCCTTTGTGTTGTAAATCAATTGTTTTCAATCTGAAAATATCACATATTTATTATAGAATTGTGAAAATCAGGAATAATTCTGCTTTGCGCTGATTTTGTCATTCAGCAGGGCAAAGCGGTAATGGTCTTCCCATTTCTGATTTATTTCAAAGCATTGCTTTGACAGACCTTCGTTTTCAAAGCCGAATTTTCTCATTATCCGCAGGCTTTTTTCATTTCTTGGCATAACCTGTGCTTCAATTCTGTGCAGGCGCAGTGTTTCAAAAGCAAGATGAATCATCTCTTCAACAGCTTCACTGCAGTAGCCCTGGTTTCTGTAGTCTTTGTCAATTTTATAGCTTAACACACAGCTTTTCACACTGCCAAACAGCACCTGACCTATACACACAGTGCCGATAATCCTTTTTTCCCCTTTCAGGGTAAGGTAATATCTGAAATCACTGCCGCGCATGGCATCTTTATAGTCCCGCCTGAGATACTTTTTCATCCCCCGTTTGGTATAGTACATAGATGGGCGGGCAGGCTCCACATCTGCCATATCATCTTTGTTGCGCAGATTGAAATCTGCCGCTTCAGCCGCCAGCTTTGGGTGAGCCAGCTTGAGATACATTCTTTCAGTTACAAGAGTATACATTTTTGCCTCTTTCCGCAATAATTCGTTATAAACAACAAAAAATAGTATTGTTTTTATGCAAAAAATATAATATAATAATACATTGTGAGTTAAATAAATTATAATATTAATATATATTATATCTGTATTATAACAAGTATTATTTACTGCTATCAAGACTAAAATTAATTTTATTGAGAAAGAGGGATAATCAATGTTTTCACTGAAAGCAAGAGCAGACCGTCTGCGCAAAATCCTGGAGCTTATCAAGGCTGATGCCTGTATCGTAAAAAGCGAAGACAGCCGCCGTTATCTGACAGGCCTGTCCACCAGCGAAGGTATGGTTGTGGTTACAAGAGCGGGCAACAGATATTTCCTTGTTGACCAGCGCTATGAAGAAATTGCTACAAGACAGCTTTCCCCACAGGGCTTTACTGTGCGCACAGTGGGTCAGCGCTCTGAATATGCAATGTTTATCAATGAAATTATCCAGGCGGATAAAATCAAGACAGCACTGCTGGAAAGCAATGCCATCAGCCACGAAGAATATCTGGAAATGGAAAATGCTCTCTATGCAAAAATTATGCCGCTGAAAACACAGCTGGACAAGCTGCGTATGGTAAAAGACCTGGAAGAAGTGGAAAATATCAAGACAGCCCAGCGCATCAACGAAAAAAGTTTTGAAGACCTGCTGACATACATCAAACCGGGTATGACAGAAAAACAGGTGCAGGCAAAGCTGGTACAGCTGATGCTGGAAAACGGCTCTGACCTGGCAAAATTCCACATCTGCTGTGTATCCGGCACAAATTCCAGTCTGGTACACGGCCACGCAACAGACAAGCGCATTGAAAAAGGCGAAAACATTATGCTGGAATTCGGCGCAGTTTACAACGGCTACCGTTCTGATATGGCCAGAACAATCGTGGTGGGCAAAGCCAGCGATGAATTCAGAAAGGCATACCGTATTGTGGAAAACGCCTGCATAATAGGTCAGAAATATATCAGAAAAGGTGTATCCGGCCGTGCCGCTGACACAGAAATCCGCAACTACATAGAAGAAAACGGCTACAGAAACTATTTCCGTCACTCACTGGGTCACGGTATAGGTATCGGCCTGTACGAAGCACCATACCTGTCACAGGATTCCAAGGATATCCTGACTACAGGTCACGTGGTAACAATGGAACCGGGCATCTATATCCCGGGCAAGTTCGGCATCAGAATTGAAGACCTGCTGTATATTTCCAATATGGGCACAGAAAATCTGACAAGAACTACAAGAGAACTTATTGAACTGTAAACACTGTGTCATTCCCTTTTCCGGGAATGACATATCCAATTATTGTAAAAGGAGAGAAAGATGAAAGTAACTGCTAAAAACAGGGCATATATTATTGCTGTATCTCTGGTTTTTATTTTGTTTTTCAAATATCTGCCAGCCCCTGCAGGCCTTTCAACAGCCGCAATGCAGGTTGTGGGTATTTTTATCGGCGTGCTTATCATGTGGATGACCATATCCATTGACTGGCCAAGTATGCTGTGTCTTGCCGCCCTTGCCTTTGTGCCGGGCATTTCAATGAACAGCATCCTGTCCTCCGGTATGGGCAATGCCACATTTGCATTCCTTATGTTCACATTTATGTGCACATATACTCTGGGCCAGACACCTTTTGTGCGCCGCTGTGCCCTTGCCTTCCTTACATCAAAGGCAGCACAGAAAAGCCCATGGGCATTTATCACCCTGTATTTTGCCTGCACACTGTTCCTTGGCTCATTTATGTCACCTACAGTTCTGGCGGTAATTATGATTGCCGTTACAGAAGAAATCTACGCAGTGCTTGGTCTTGAAAAAGGGGACAAAGTTGCTGATATGATGATGATGGGCATGGTTTTCTGCTCATCCATAGGC
>JAFULT010000135.1 GCA_017483145.1 Oscillospiraceae bacterium
CAGCTATCTGAATACAGAGCTGGCACAGCGTGTTACACGCCATGGTGTACTCATGGAAGTATATGGCGAAGGTATTCTGATTATCGGTGACAGTGGCGTAGGTAAATCCGAAACTGCTATTGAACTTGTAAAACGCGGCCACCGTCTTATTGCAGATGATGCTGTGGAAATCAGACGTCTTTCCAACAGTCAGCTGGTTGGCCAGTCTCCGGAAAATATCCAGAACTTTATTGAACTGCGTGGCGTAGGTATTATCAATATTGCAAGAACCTACGGTGCATCTGCAGTTAAACAGCGCCAGGAAATTGATATGGTTATTGAACTGGAAAACTGGAAACCGGACAAGAGTTACAGTACAACAGGTCTTAATGATGAATACACAGATATTCTGGGCGTAAGTGTTGTTAAATCTGTTATCCCTGTTCGTCCTGGTCGTAATATTTCTATTGTTATTGAAACTGCAGCTGTTGTAAACCGTCAGAAAAAGATGGGTTATTTTGCGGCAAAAGAATTGCTTAAACAGCTTGGTATTGAAGAATAAAACCGGCTTTTAATGAATATATTGGAGTAATTTATTATGGAAAAATTGTATATCGGTGTTGACCTTGGCGGTACAAACATTGCTGCAGGCATTGTGGACCTCAATGGCAACATTTATTGTAAAAAAAGCGTAAGAACAAATCTGCCAAAACCTGAAGCAGAACTGGAACAGGATATTTATAATCTGTGCAAAAGCCTGTGTGAAGAAAACGGATATGATATCAGCAATGATATTATCAGCGTAGGTATCGGTTCACCGGGCTCTGTTGACGGCAAACGCGGTATTGTATGGTCAAATGTAAACTTTGGCTATGAAAACTGGAGAATCAAAGAAAATCTGGAAAAACTTTTTGGTATTTCTGTTTATGTAGAAAATGATGCAAATGCTGCTATTATAGCAGAAGTTATGGCTGGCAATGCCAAAGGCTGTGACAATGCACTTATTGTTACACTTGGCACAGGTGTTGGCGGCGGCGCTTTTCTTAACGGTCAGATTTATGCAGGTTACAACTATGCCGGTCTTGAAGTAGGACATATCGTTATTGAAAAAGACGGCAGACTGTGCAACTGCGGCAGAAAAGGCTGCTTTGAAAGATATGCGTCAGCCAGTGCACTGACAAGAGACACACAGGCTGCAATGAACGCTCATCCTGAAAGCCTGCTGTGGAAACTGTGTCCTGACATTGAAAAAGCAAATGCCAAAATTGCTTTTGATGCAATGGAAAAAGGCGATAAAGTTGCAACTGAAGTTGTAAATACATACATTGAGTATCTTGCCTGTGGCCTTGTAAACCTTATCAATATCTTCCAGCCGGAAGTAGTATGCCTTGGCGGTGGTGTTTCCAACCAGCAACAGGCGCTGCTTGACCTGCTGCAGCCGCTTATTGACAAAGAAGACTTTGCAAGAAATGCACGGGAAAGAACAAAAATTGTTATCGCTAAATTCAGAAACGACGCCGGTATTATCGGTGCCGCTATGGTTGGGGTAAATAATGATTAAGAACTTTTTGACAGTTCACAACATTGACGCTCACTTTGATGAAAGTATGAAAAAACATACCACATTCAAGGTGGGTGGCAATGCTATGTGTATAGCTATGCCGGATACAGTTGAAAAAGCCGGCGTATTAATAAAATTTTTAAAGGAAAATAACATCAGCTATTACATTCTGGGTAATGGCTCAAATGTTATTTTCAATGACAATGGTTTTGATGGTGTTATCATAAAAACATCCAATCTTAATTTTATGGAGATTGAAAATAATACAGTCACTGTCGGCGCAGGTATGCTGATGACATCTTTCAGTAAAGCAATGCAGCTGAAGGGGCTTTCCGGTGTGGAATTCTGTTATGGTATACCGGGAAATATTGGCGGCGGTATTTATATGAATGCCGGTGCCTATGGCGGAGAAATTTCCAACTGTATAAAATCCGTAAATTATCTTGATGAAAATGGCAATTTGAATACCATATCAAAAGAAGAATGCCACTTTGCATACCGTCATACAGAATTTATGAACCACAAGTGGATGATTGTTTCTGCTGTGTTTGAAATGCAGCAGGGAAATTCAGAAGAAATGCTTGCTTTTATGGAAGATATCATGCAACGCAGAAAAGACAAACAGCCGTTGGATAAACCAAGCGCCGGCAGTTCCTTCAAACGTCCAGCAGGTTATTTTGCTGCAGCACTTATTGACGAATGTGGTCTTAAAGGTTTAACCGTAGGTGGTGCACAGGTAAGTGAAAAACATGCCGGTTTCATTGTCAATACAGGTAATGCAACCTGTCGGGATATTGTAAATCTGGCAGATAAGGTTGCACAGATTGTTCTGGAACAGAAGGGTGTTGTTCTGGAAAAAGAAATGATTATTGTATGAAATTATTCGGAGTAATATATGGAATCTACATTTTCAAAAGAGAGCAGAAGTGAAGCTCTTGATAATTTCAAATTTTCAAAAAAAGACTGCTGTAATTTAAGTTTTTTACAAGGATATTTTTACAGGGATAATATCTCTGGTGATGATGAAAAAATTGTCCATAAACCGGATATTCCCAAGACAGCAAAGACAATAAAAAAATTGCTGTCACGTTATGATATAGACAGCTATGTGGTAGACAGGGAACAGGAAGGTAAAAACCTTGTTACCAAAATTTATATAACAGAACCTGAAACAGCCAACAGGCTTTATAAACTGATGGCTGATAATAAACAGTGTGATAAATGTATTACACATTTCCTTACCGGTGTGTTTGTTTCTGATGGTATACTTGTAAATCCTGAAAAGGAATATCATCTGGAATTTACATACAAGGATGAAGCGCTTGCACAGAACCTGTTGAATACACTTAAATTTGCAGGTTTTGACTTCAAAATGTCAAAGCGCAAATCATCAGCGGTTGTATATACAAAAAACAGTGAGACTATAGAAGAGTTTCTGGTTACTGTCGGTGCACAGCAATCTTGTCTCGAACTGATGAGCGGCAAGGTGGTAAAGGATATACGCAATAAAATGAACAGAATCACAAACTGTGATGCTGCCAATATCGCAAAAACAGTAAAAGCCGGACAGAAATATATCAAAGCTATCCAGAAACTTATAGAAACTGAATTGCTGTATGATCTACCGGAAGACATACAGGAACTTACCCAGCTGAAGCTGGAAAATCCGGAACTGTCATTGGATGCACTGGGCAAACTGTGCAGTGAACCTATGACAAAATCATCTGTAAACAGAAGATTGCAGAAATTATGTGCTGTGGCACAGATAGAGGAATAATATGAATAAAGACTTTGTGCATCTTCACTTGCATACTGAATACAGTCTGCTGGACGGCGCCTGCCGCATAGACAGACTTATGAAACATTTAAAGGAGATCGGACAGAGCGCTGTGGCCATTACAGACCACGGCGTTATGTATGGCTGTGTTGATTTTTATAAAAAAGCTAAAAAAGAAGGTATAAAACCTATTATCGGCTGTGAAGTTTATGTTGCCAGCCGCGGCAGAAAGGATAAAGTTCACAGACTGGATACCTATTATCATCTTGTTTTGCTGGTAAAAAATGAAATCGGTTATCAGAATCTTACAAAGATGGTAACACTTGGATCATCAGAAGGCTTTTATACTAAACCAAGAATTGACCGTGAACTGCTGGAGCAGTATCACGAAGGTCTGGTGTGTCTTTCTGCCTGTCTTGCCGGTGAAATTCCACGCGCACTGCTGGCAGGTGATATTGAAAAAGCAGAAGAAACAGCACTTTTTTATAAAAATCTTTTCGGAGATGATTTTTATATTGAAATCCAGGACCACGGCATTGAGGACCAGCAGACAGTTCTTCCACAGCTGCTGCAGCTGGCCAGAAAACTGGATATTCAGCTTGTTGCCACAAACGACTGCCATTATATAAATAAAGAAGACTCCAAAATGCAGTATGCCCTTATCTGCGTGCAGACAAACAAACGTCTGTCTGACCCTGATACACTGGAGTTTGAAACAGATGAATTTTATGTAAAGAGTACAGACGAAATGTATGATTTGTTTTCATACATTCCGCAGGCCTGTGAAAATACAGTAAAAATTGCAGAAAAATGTAATTTTGATTATGAATTCGGCAAGACAAAACTGCCAAAATATACATCACCGGACGGCAGTCCAAACCAGGTTTTCTTTGAAAAACTGTGTCGTGACGGACTGAAGGAACGCTATGGTGAAATCACCCGGGAAATGACCGAAAGACTGGATTACGAAATTGGCATTATTTCCCGAATGGGTTTTGTTGATTATTACCTTATTGTTTATGATTTTATCAACTATGCCCGCAGCAATGGTATACCTGTAGGGCCAGGCCGTGGGTCAGGTGCTGCCAGTCTGTGTGCCTACTGTATGGGCATTACAAACATTGACCCGCTTAAATATAATCTGATTTTTGAACGTTTTCTCAATCCTGAACGTATCAGCATGCCGGACTTTGATATTGATTTCTGTTATGAAAAGCGCCAGCTTGTAATTGATTATGTTACTGAAAAATACGGGTCAGACCATGTTTGCCAGATTATTACATTTGGTACTCTGGCAGCCCGCGGTGCAATCAGGGATATTGGCCGTGTGCTGGATATGCCTTACAATGCGGTGGATAAAATAGCCAAATTGATTCCTAATGCACCGGGCACAACTATGACAATTTCAAAAGCTTTGAAAATGTCCGCAGAGCTTAAACAGCTTTATGATTCAGACCCACAGGTAAAGGAACTTATAGACCTGGCCGATAAAGTGGAAGGAATGCCAAGAAATGCTTCCACACATGCGGCAGGGGTTGTAATTACCGATAAACCTGTGGTAGAATATATACCTTTGCAGAGCAACGATGGTCAGTTGGTTACACAGTTTCCAATGACAACCATTGAAGAACTGGGCTTGCTGAAAATGGATTTCCTTGGTCTGCGAACACTTACAGTTATTGATAACTGTGAAAAAATGGTGCAGAAAATCAACCCTGATTTTCATGCTGACAAAATACCGCTCAACGATGCAAAAACCTTTAAACTGCTGGAAGAAGGGGATACTGTCGGTGTATTCCAGTTTGAAAGTGGCGGTATGAAAAGTGTCCTTACAGGGCTTAAGCCTGTAGATATAGAAGACCTTATTGCGGTTATCTCCCTTTACCGTCCGGGTCCTATGGATTCAATTCCAACATTTATTCAGAACAGGCATCATCCTGAACTTATCACCTATAAACATCCTATTCTTGAAGATATCCTTAAAGTTACAAACGGATGTATTGTTTATCAGGAACAGGTTATGGAAATCTGCCGTAAAATGGCCGGCTACAGCTATGGCCAGGCAGACCTTGTGCGCCGAGCAATGGGTAAAAAGAAAGCCGATGTTATGGCTGCAGAAAGAACACACTTTATAAATGGTGCGGCCGAAAATGGTGTAAGTGCAGAGATTGCAAATGATATTTTTGATGAAATGTCCAGCTTTGCATCATATGCATTCAACAAACCACACGCAGCTGCCTATGCTTATGTGGCGTATCAGACAGCCTATCTCAAAGCTCATTATCCAAAAGAATTCTGGGCAGCTATGCTGACAAGTATATTTGACAACACTGCCAAAATTCTGGAATACACACAGGAATGCAGACAGAGAAATATCAGAATTCTTCCGCCGGATGTAAACAAAGGCTATTCCGGTTTTGTAGTTGAAGGGGATAATCTGCGCTATGGTATGGCTGCAATCAAAAATGTGGGCAAATCCTTTGTTGATACAATGGTGCGTGAAAGGGAAAAGAACGGGGAATTCAAAGGAATATTTGATTTCTGCAGCAGGATGGCAGATAAAGGTTTTAACCGCCGTGCACTGGAGAGTCTTGTAAAAGTTGGTGCATTCGACCAGTTTGGTGTAAACCGACGCAGACTGTTCATAAATATTGATTATATTTTAAACAGTATTAATAACGAACATAAAAACAAAATTTCCGGTCAGATAGACTTTTTCAGCGTTCCCGGCTGTGTGGAAGATATGAATTTTATCATAAAAGATGATGAAAATATCCCTAAAGCAGAGGACTATCCTGATACTGAAAAGCTCAATCTCGAAAAGCAGCTGGCAGGTATTTATCTGTCAGGGCATCCACTGGAAAAGAATATTGAATATGTGAAAAATATATCAACCTGCAACATTTCTCAATTGACTAACGAGGGTAACGAAGTATACGATAATACAAAGCAGACCATTGTAGCTATTGTTTCCAAATACCGCAATTACACAACCAAGAAAAATGATATCATGGGCTTTGTTACTGTTGAGGATCTTACAGGTTCAATGGATATGCTGGTGTTTCCTAATCTTCTTAAGGACGTATCGGAAATTGTTACAGAAAACAATGTACTGATTATAGAAGGCACAATTTCACTTAAAGATGAGGAAGCCACAATACTTGCAGATAATATTTATGAGATTTCTTCTGAAGAGGCGGCTCATATTTTAGGTGCAAAAAAAGACCCTAAATACGGTCTTTATATAAAAGTTCCGGGTCAGAATACACCTGTTTTCAGACAGGCTTGTTCGGTTATGAGCAGATTTAAAGGTATGCTGCCTGTATATTTCTATCTGCAGGATAAAAAACAATATGTTAAAGCTCCACAGAGACTGTGGATAAGAGAAAGCATAAATGCTCTTGAAGAGCTTAAATACATTGCAGGGGAAAGCAATGTAGTATTAAGAAAATGAGAGGAGAATGATTCAGATGAGTTCTATTAAAACAATTGGTATTCTTACCAGTGGCGGTGATGCACCTGGTATGAACCCTGCTATCCGTGCTGTTGTGCGCGCTGCCATTTTTAATGGTTTTAATGTTAAAGGCATCAGACACGGTTATAATGGCCTGCTTACAGAAGATATTTTTGATATGAATCTGCGCAGTGTTTCTGAAATAATCCATCGCGGCGGTACTATGCTTTATACTGCCCGTTCTCTGGAATTTATGACAGAAGAAGGTCAGGCAAAAGCAGCCCGGACATGTAAAAAACATGGTATTGATGCTCTTGTAGTAATCGGTGGCGACGGTTCTTTCCGTGGCTGTCAGGCTATTGCAAGACATGGCATAAAATGTATCGGTATTCCGGGTACTATTGACAACGACATTGCCTGCAGTGATTACACAATCGGTTTTGACACAGCTCTCAACACAGCAATGGAAATGATTGACAAACTGCGTGATACAACACAGAGCCACGAAAGATGTTCTGTTGTGGAAGTAATGGGCAGACATGCAGGTTACATCGCAGTAAACACAGGTATTGCTACAGGTGCATTGTGTGTTCTTGTTCCTGAACAGAAATGGGACATTGATAAAGATGTTGTTGCAAGAATCAAGGAAACACAGGCAGAAGGCAAGAAAAACTTCCTCATTATTGTTGCTGAAGGCGCAGGTAAGGCTTTGAAAATTGCTGATGAAATCCAAGAAAAAACAGGACTTGATACAAGAGGTACTGTGCTCGGTCATGTACAGCGTGGCGGTTCACCAAGTATGCGTGACAGAGTTATTGCAGCACAGATGGGTGTTCATGCCATTGAACTGCTTCAGGCCGGGATTTATAATCGTGTCGTAGCTATGAAAAATGAAATGATTGTAGACTACGATATCGAAGAAGCACTTAATATGAAAAAAGAACTTGACCCAATGCTGATGGGTGTTGCAAAAGTTGTATCTATCTAAAACATTTAAGCCGGGTATTACACCCGGCTTTTTGTATACAATGATTTTTCTGCAGAATATACTGTAACAGGTGATATTATGCAGAGAAAAAATACAGTAAAAGAAAAAAGAAATAAAATATTGTTTATTATTCTTTTTATTATTACAGGTTTGATAATTTATATAGATATCAGAATAAGGCCACAGGTGGTAACTCTTGCAAAATATAAGGTTCAGAGTATGGTTACCAATGCCGCCAATCAGGCTATTGTACAGCAGATGGAACAGTCGCCGCTGTCATATGGCGAACTGATAAACGTGCAGAAAGATGCAAATGGAGATATTTGTCTTTTATCATATAATGCATTGGAGGTAAACAGGCTGAAATCACAGATTACATCCACAGTATTGAGTAAAGTAAATACAATGGATAAAGCAGATATTTATATACCGGTTGGCAGCATAACAAATATTGATTTTCTCAATAATAAAGGCCCCAGGCTTCATTTTGTTGTCACCCCTGCAGCATATGTTGAAACCGATATAGAAAGCACATTTGAAACTACAGGAATAAACCAGGTAAATCACAGAATTTTTATTGTGCTGAAAATATCTGCATCTGCTCTGATTCCCAATTATTCCACAGATATTCAGTTTGAAACAAAGATTTGCGTAGCCCAGACTGTAATAATCGGCAAAGTTCCGGAAAATATATCAGATAATCTGCATTATATAGACGAATAATTGTGGTAAGAATATTGTAAAAAAACGCTCGATTTGTTATAATAAATTAGTTGAGGTCCTATATATGGACATTATGATTATAAAACAGGAACTTGATGCACTGAAACAGCAGATTGCTTATCATTCCAATCTCTATTACAATGAGAACAGGACAGAGATTTCTGACTATGAATACGATATGCTGATGAACAGAGTCAAGGAGATAGAAAGTCAATATCCGCAACTGATTACAGAGGATTCTCCAACACAGCGGGTGCAGGGACTGGCCAGTTCCACATTTGAAAAAGTTACCCATACTGTGAAAATGGAAAGCCTGCTGGATGCATTTTCCTATGAAGAACTGCGTGATTTTGATCGCAGGGTAAGGGAATATGTGGATAATCCAAAGTATGTTGTAGAGACTAAAATCGACGGCCTATCAATGAGTCTTGAATATGTTGACGGCGTTTTTACCCGTGGTTCAACCCGTGGTGACGGCATTGTGGGGGAAGATGTTACAGCAAACCTTGCCACAATAAAATCAATACCTAAAAAGATTAAAAATGCCCCTGCATTTCTGGAAGTACGCGGCGAAGTTTATATGCCTAAGGAAGTGTTTCTTGAACTTGTGGCAAAACAGGAAAATGAAGGCAAAACTCCTTTCAAAAACCCAAGAAATGCTGCTTCCGGTTCAGTAAGGCAGAAAGACAGCAAAATTACGAAAGAAAGAAAACTGGATATATTCATTTTCAATATCCAGCAGATATCAGATGAAGTACAGCTGACAGGCCATAAGGAATCGCTTGACCTGCTTAAAAAATACGGCTTCAAGGTTTCTCCAAGATATACTATCTTTGATAATATTGAAGATGCCATCAGAGAGGTTGCGGCTATAGGCGAAATGCGCGGACAGTTTGCTTTTGACATTGACGGTGCTGTTATCAAGGTTGATAATCTGCAGCAGCGTTCTGTAATGGGAAGCACTAACAAATATCCGCGCTGGGCTGTGGCTTACAAATATCCGCCGGAAGAAAAAGAAACAATTCTCAAAGAAATTGAAATATCCGTAGGTCGTACAGGTGTGCTCACACCTACAGCAATATTTGATACAGTACAGCTGGCAGGCACCAGTGTATCAAGGGCAGTATTGCATAATCAGGATTTTATTGACGAAAAACAGATAAATATCGGCGATACAATTGTTGTGCGTAAAGCAGGGGATATCATCCCGGAAGTTGTCCGTCTTGCACAGAAAAATACAGATGGTGTATATAAAATACCTCTTGTATGCCCATCCTGTGGCAGTACAATCACAAAGACTGACGAGTCTGCATTGCGTTGCAACAATCCTGACTGTCCACAGCAGCTGGTAAGAAATCTGATTCATTTTGCATCAAGAAATGCGATGAATATAGAAGGTCTGGGTGAAGCTGTTGTAATGCAGCTGGCTGAAAAACAGCTGATTAAAGATATTGCGGATATTTATTATCTTACAAAAGAAGATGCACTTACACTTGAAGGTTTCAAGGACAAATCAGCCACAAATCTTATCAAAGCAATTGAGAACAGTAAATCCAACAATATGGACAAGCTGGTGTTTGCCTTCGGTATAAGAAATATAGGCGAAAAGGCTGCACATCTGCTGTGTGAGGAGTTTAAAACAATAGAAAACTTGATAAATGCACAGTTAGAAGATATAATTAAAATTGATGGTTTTGGTGCTGTCGGCGCACAGAATGTGGTGGATTATTTCAATAATGATAATGTTATTGAGATAATCAGAAGACTGCAGGAAAAGGGTGTAAATACAAACTTTATTTCTACAGTTGAAAGCGATGTTCTGAAAGGCAAAACAATAGTTGTTACCGGCACATTGCCTTCTCTTTCACGAGATGCAGCCGAAAAACTGATTGCTGACAATGGTGGCAAAGCCTCATCGTCAGTATCCAAAAAGACAAGCTATGTCTTGGCCGGTGAAAAGGCAGGCAGCAAGCTGGATAAAGCAAACCGGCTTGGTATACCTGTAATCACCGAAGAAGAATTTTTAAATATGATAAACAAATAAGGGGACAAGAATATGGAAATTGATATTATGCGTCTTGCAAAACTTGCAAAACTTTCCATTCCGGAAGAAAAAGTAGAAGAATTCCGAAAAAAAATGGAAGATATTATTCAGATGGTTGAAAATCTTCCGGATGACCTTGATACATCAGGTTCACTGGTTGACCCTGATGATACAATGGAACTTAGAAAAGACGAAGTTCAGCCATCATTCCCAAGAGACGAAATGCTCCGGAATGCACCATATACAGCTGCCGGCTGCATCCTGATTCCAAAAGTTGTTGATTAATCAAGAAGGAGAATTGAAATGGATAAATTATATAGCTTAACCGCTGCCCAGATGAAAGACCTTCTTGACAAAAGAGAAGTGACATCTGTAGAAATTACAAAGTCTGTTATCGAAAATATCGAAAGAACAGACAAAGATATCCAGGCTTATATCACTTATAACTTTGACCAGGCTCTTCTGCAGGCAGAAGCAGCTGATGCCAAAAGAGCAAACGGTGAAAAGCTGGGTGAACTTGCTGGTATTCCTGTTGCAGTAAAAGACAATATGTGTACTAAAAATCTGCGTACAACTGCAGGTTCAAAAATGCTGGGCAACTTTGTGCCACCTTACAATGCTACAGTAGTTGACAAACTGGTGGCAGATGGTGCAGTTATCATCGGTAAAACAACAATGGACGAATTTGCCATGGGTTCTTCCGGTGAAAACTCTGCTTTCCAGGTAGCAAGAAACCCATGGGACATTACAAGAGTTCCGGGCGGTTCTTCATCCGGTTCTGCAGCTACAGTTGCAGCCAGCCAGGTACCACTTGCACTTGGCTCTGATACAGGTGGCTCCATCCGTCAGCCAGCCTGTCTCACAGGTATTGTTGGTATGAAACCAACATATGGTGCTGTTTCCCGTTACGGTCTTATTGCTTACGGTTCATCCCTTGACCAGATTGGTCCAATGGCAAGAACTGTTGATGATACAGCTATGCTGTTCAGAGCTATCTGCGGCAAAGACAAAATGGATGCTACAAGTAAAGACTACACATATACACCATATGGTGACAGCGTAAAAGGTATGAAGCTTGGTCTGCCAAAAGAATACTTTGGTGAAGGTATTTCTGCTGAAGTAAAAGCAAAAATCTATGAAGCGGTAGAAACACTTAAGGCACAGGGTGCTGAAATTGTTGAAGTATCACTGCCATCCACAGACTACGCACTGTCTGCATATTACATTATTGCCTGTGCAGAAGCTTCTTCCAACCTTGGCCGTTATGACGGTGTAAAATTCGGCTTCTCCGGTTCAAAGAGAAATACACTTGAAGAAATGTATCTGTCTTCCAGAAGTGAAGGCTTTGGCGAAGAAGTGCAGAGAAGAATTCTTCTTGGCACATATGTACTTTCCAGCGGTTTCTATGATGCTTATTACAAAAAAGCAAAAATGCTGCAGAAAGTAATCAGAAAAGAATTTGAAGATGCTCTTAAACTGTGTGATGCTATTATCACTCCGCTGAACCCGACTACAGCATTTAAAATCGGAGAAAAGAGCAATGACCCTGTTGCAATGTGGGCTGGTGATATCTGCACAGTTACACTTAACATTGCAGGTCTTCCGGGCATCAATGTACCTTGTGGCTTTGACAGCAACAATATGCCTGTTGGTTTCCAGGTGCTTGGTCCAAAATTCAGTGAATCTACATTATTGACAATCGCAAAATGCTACGAAAACACAGTTGGCGGCTTTGCAGTAAAGGAGTTTTAAGTTATGAATAGCAAGTACGAAATTGTTGTGGGTCTTGAAGTTCATGCTGAGCTTTCCACTGAAACAAAAATCTTCTGTGGCTGTAAAAATGAATTCGGTGCAGAAGTAAATACAAATGTTTGCCCTGTATGTATGGGTCTGCCTGGCACACTGCCTGTTCTCAACGAACAGGTTGTTGAATATGCAATCAAAATGGGCCATGCGCTGAACTGTACAATCAATGGCACAACAAAACATGACAGAAAAAACTATTTCTATCCTGACCTTCCAAAAGCATATCAGATTTCACAGTTTGATATTCCTCTTTGTGAAAACGGCTATCTTGACGTTCTGGTAGGGGATGAAGTAAAAAGAATTGGCGTTACAAGAATTCATATTGAAGAAGACGCAGGCAAACTGATTCACGATGATGCTATGGGTGGCTCTCTGGCTGACTATAACCGTTGTGGTGTTCCTCTTATTGAAATTGTATCTGAACCTGATATCCGCTCTGCTGATGAAGCAAAAGCATATCTGGATACTATCCACACAACACTGCTGTATCTTGGTATTTCTGATGCCAAAATGCAGGAAGGTTCTGTGCGCTGTGACGTAAACGTTTCTGTAAGACCTGTTGGTTCTACAGAATTTGGCACACGTGTAGAAATGAAAAACGTAAACAGCTTCTCTGCTGCACACCGCGCAATCAATTACGAAGCAGCAAGACAGATAAAAGTGCTTGAAAGCGGTGGCGAAATTGTACAGGAAACAAGAAGATGGGATGATGTAAAAGGTGTTAACGTTCTGCTGCGTTCCAAAGAAGATGCACAGGACTACCGCTACTTCCCAGACCCAGACCTTCTGACATTTGTTGTTTCTGATGAAAAAATTGCAGAAATCAAAGCATCAGTTCCTGAACTGCCTGTTGCAAAGACAATGAGATATATGTCTGAATACAAACTGTCCAGAGCAGACAGTGAACTGCTGGCTCTCAATAAAAACACAGCAGCTTTCTTTGAAGCAGTTATCGCCACAGGCAAATGTGAGCCAAAATCTGTTTCCAACTGGATACTTGGTGATATTTACAAAGTTCTCAATGAAAGAAAATGTGAAATCACAGATCTTGCACTTACACCAGCAAATCTGGCAGAAATGATCAGTCTTATTGAAAAGAAAACAATTTCCAATGCGGCCGGTAAAACAGTTCTGGAAATTATCCTTGATGCTGACAAAGACCCTAACGAAATTGTTAAGGAAAAAGGTCTTGCACAGGTGTCTGACACAGGCGCTCTTAATGCTATCGTAGAAAAAGTTCTGGCTAACAATGAAAAAGCTGTTGCTGACTTTAAAAACGGTAAAACAAATGTTGTTGGTTTCCTTGTTGGTCAGTGTATGAAAGAAAGCCGCGGCAAAGGTAACCCTGCAATGCTGAAAGATATGGTTGTTGCTGCTATAGAAAAAATGTAAATTTATATCTTGAAATCATAGGGATTTTATCTCTATGATTTTAAGTTTACTTATAACAGTTTCTTATAAGGAGAAATATCTATGAAATACTTCCCAAAAGATAAAAAAGCTCTTATGATGGCTGCAATG
>JAFULT010000136.1 GCA_017483145.1 Oscillospiraceae bacterium
CATAAAATCTGCCGCATACAGCACCTATTTTACCTGTGCCCAGTTCAGCCATTTTATCCTGCAGCTGTGTCAGAAATTCTACACCGCTGGTTGGCGCAACGTCACGGCCGTCCATAAACGGATGAACAAACACTTTTTCAGCACCCAGTTTTTTACACATTTCCAGCAGGGCAAAGCAGTGGTCAATATGGCTGTGAACACCGCCATTGGACATAAGCCCCCAGATGTGTACAGCTTTGTCATTTTTCACAGCATCGGAAATTGCGTTTTTCAGCACTTCATTTTCAAAGAAATCGCCGTCTTTGATAGACTTTGTGATTCTTGTAAGTTCCTGATAAACAATTCTGCCAGCACCCATATTTGTGTGGCCAACTTCGCTGTTGCCCATCTGGCCTTCAGGCAGGCCTACGTCAAGGCCGCTGGCACCGATAATTGTTGTTGGGTGTTCTGTAAAGATTTTGTTAAGATTTGGTTTGTTTGCAGCTTTGATGGCGTTACCGGTTACATTTTCAGTACAGGCAAAGCCGTCCATAATACATAAAACAATAGGTCTTTTCATTAAAATACCTCTTTCTTATTTAACACAGGATACAATTGTGGCAAAGTCATCTGCTTTCAGAGAAGCACCACCGATAAGACCACCGTCAATGTTTTCCATAGCCAGCAGTTCAGCTGCATTTTTTGCATTCATGGAGCCGCCGTACTGGATTGTAACAGCCTGTGCTGTGGCATCATCAAACATTTCTGCCAGCAGACCACGGATAAATCCGCACACTTCTTCAGCCTGTGCAGCTGTTGCAGTTTTACCTGTGCCGATAGCCCACACTGGTTCGTAAGCGATAATGCTGTTTTTCATATCTTCAGCAGTAAAGCCTGCCAGACCTTTTTCAATCTGAGTTCTGATAACATCTTTAGTAATGTCTTTTTCTCTTTCTTCCAGGTTTTCACCCACACAGATAATAGGGCAGATGCCGCCTTCCAGACAGGCCAGTGCACGTTTGTTTACAGTTTCGTCTGTTTCACCGAAATACTGTCTTCTTTCGCTGTGACCAACTATAGCGTATTTTACGCCGAAATCATTCAGCATGTCAGCGCTGATTTCAGCTGTAAAAGCACCGCTTTTTGCCCAGTGGCAGTTCTGTGCACCAATATTGATTGCTGTACCTTCTGTTGCTTCTTTTGCAACACCAATGTTGATTGCAGGCACACACAGCAGGATCACAGCGTCACTTTCAGGCAGTTTTTCTTTCATTTCTGCCAGCAGAGCTTTTGTTTCTGTTGCTGTTTTGTTCATTTTCCAGTTGCCTGCGATAACAACTTTTCTTAAATCTTTATTCATAAAAATACTCCTTGATTAGGGTAGAAAAACATAGCGGCAAAGAATATCTGCCGCCATAGTCTTTAGTTTAATTATTTGTCGTTGAGTGCTGCGATACCTGGCAGTTCAAGACCTTCCAGGAATTCCAGGGATGCACCGCCACCTGTGGAGATGTGTGTCATCTTGTCAGCATAGCCCAGCTGTTCTACAGCAGCTGCAGAGTCACCACCGCCGATGATGGAGATTGCGCCACTTTCTGCAACAGATTTTGCAACAGCTTTTGTGCCTTTGGCAAATTCTGGCATTTCAAATACGCCCATTGGACCGTTCCATACAACTGTGCCGGCATTTACGATAGCATCATTGAACAGTTCTCTGGATTTTTCGCCAATGTCAAGACCTTGCCAGTCAGCTGGGATTTCTTTGCTGTCAACTGTTTTGAAGTTGCAGTCTTCTCTGAAATCATCTCCAACAACTGTGTCAACAGGCAGCAGGAAGTTAACGCCTTTAGCTTCAGCTTTAGCCATCAGTTCTTTTGCCAGTTCTACTTTGTCTTCTTCGCAGATGGATTTACCAACTTCATAGCCTTTGGCTTTGAAGAATGTGTAAGCCATACCGCCACCGATAACCAGTGTATCAACTTTGTCAATCAGGTTTTCGATAACACCGATTTTGTCAGAAACTTTTGCACCGCCCAGGATAGCAACAAATGGACGTTTTGGATTTTCAAGTGCTGTACCCATGATTTCGATTTCTTTCTGAATCAGGTAACCGCATACTGCTGGCAGATAGTCAGCAACGCCAGCTGTGGAAGCGTGTGCACGGTGAGCTGTACCGAAAGCATCGTTTACATAGATTTCAGCCATGGAAGCCAGTTCTTTTGCAAATTCAGGTGCGTTCTTTTCTTCTTCTTTGTGGAAACGCAGGTTTTCCAGCAGCATTACTTCGCCGTCTTTCAGAGCAGCAGCGTTAGCTTTTGCATCTTCACCGATAACGTCTGTAACCATTGCAACAGGGCAACCCAGCAGTTCTTCCAGTCTTTTCTGTACAGGAACCAGGGAATATTTCATATTGAATTCGCCCTTTGGTCTGCCCATGTGTGAACACAGGATAACTTTTGCACCCTGTTCTTTCAGATATTTGATAGTTTTCAGAGCTTCTCTGATTCTTTTATCATCTGTGATAACGCCTTCTTTTACAGGCACGTTGAAGTCGCATCTTACCAGGCAGGTTTTGCCGGCAACGTTGATATCTTCAACTGTTTTTTTACCCAAAGCATTCATAGTAATAATCTCCTTTATTTTTATATATTTATATCATTATTAATATATCGCCTTGATACAGGTAATATTATATATAATTTGTGCATTGAATTCAAGATTTTATTGTATTTTTGTAACAACTGACAAATTTTACATTATTATTTGTTGATGTTGTTATTTATTTAACAACTGTTTATCAGTAACCTGTCATAAGATATGGGAATATAATGCTTTAAGCTGCTTTTTGCAGCAAAAATCAAAAGAAATAGGTGATTCAATGGCAAAGATACTTGTTTACAATACAGCCACCGGAAATATGGAAATTTTCTGGCGCAATGAAAATGAAAGTATGCCTTATGTGTGGAACAACACAATGAGAGTCAGGGAATTCCGCGGCTCTTCCAACAGTCCTACCCTGTGGACAACCCGACAGGCTATGGAAAGCTGGAATGCCACCAGACAGAGTTACGGCTCTCCCATTCCTTTCCGCTATGCCTTTAAACGCATATGGGAAGGCGGCCATGGCCGCACCAGCCAGCATTATCGGGGTGTATCCTTTGATGTGGGTCAGTCTCTTTCATCATCACAGCGCCGCAGAATACACACCGTAGCCAGCGACCTGGGTGTGTGGGGCTATGTGGAACCGCTGAGTATGACACCCACCTGGGTGCATTTTGACCGCCGCTATGGCCGCGGTGCCTGTGGCGGCACAGCCGGATACAACACACTTTACCGCGGCAGCAGGGGAGTGTATGTCCTTGTTTTACAGGATTGCCTGAATACTCTGGGCTATTCAACAGCAGGGCTGGACGGCATTTTTGGCTGTTCAACCGAAAGGGCAGTGTACAATTTCCAGGGTGATTACGGACTTGCCCGTGACGGCGTCTGCGGCTGCAACACCTGGACACAGATAACCACCCTTGTCCACGATAACGGCCCGTCATCCACAACAGTCAACTAAAAAAGCGAATGGATTTCTCCATTCGCTTTTTAATTATATAATTATTAATTCATAATATCATCGGCATATTTAAGTGTCATATCCCGTATAAAAGGGGAA
>JAFULT010000137.1 GCA_017483145.1 Oscillospiraceae bacterium
CCATCAGCTGTGCAGACAGAAAGGTATTGCAACACATCTGCTGGACACAGCAATCAGAGACCTGCCGACCCATGTAAACAGCGTAGTGCTGGAAGTGCGCAGCCAGAACACACCTGCCATCAGAATGTATGAAAAAATGGGCTTTGTAAAACTTGGACTGCGAAAAGGTTTTTATTCCACACCTGCTGATGATGCAATTGTTATGGAGCTCAGCAAGGGTGGCGTAAAAGCACTGGACTAAAAGTCGTAGGGGACGGGTTTCCCGTCCCGTAAATCCGATAGGTATAATTAACGAACCACCTATAAAACAAAAAAGAGGAAAAAATATGTATATACTTGGTATAGAATCAAGCTGTGACGAAACAGCAGCTTCCATCGTAAAGGATGGCAGGGAAATAGTATCAAATATTGTTTATTCCCAGGTAGAAGAACACGGCCTTTACGGCGGTGTTGTGCCGGAAATTGCATCCCGCCGTCATATTGATGCAATCAGTGAAGTAGTGCAGAAATGCTTTGATGAAGCAGGTCTTACAGTAAATGACCTTGATGCAATTGCCTGCACCTTTGCACCGGGACTTATCGGTGCACTGCTGGTGGGGCTGAACTATGCAAAAGGCCTGTCCTTTGCATCCGGCAAACCGCTGGTGCCGGTGCACCATCTCCGCGGGCATATCGCAGCGCTGTATCTCACATACCCTGACCTTAAACCGCCCTTTCTGTGTCTTGTGGCCTCCGGCGGTCACAGCCATATTGTGGCTGTGGATGATTACACAAAATTCCGTGTTATCGGCCGCACAATAGATGATGCCGCAGGCGAAGCCTTTGACAAGGTCAGCCGCACTCTGGGTCTTGGCTATCCGGGCGGTCCGGCCATTGCAAAAGCGGCACTGACAGGAGATGTAAACAAATACAGACTGCCTACTCCGCACACAGAAAATAAATACGATGTCAGCTTTTCAGGTCTTAAAACAGCTGTTATAAACATATATAATACCAATAATATGAAAGGCGAAGAAACAGACAAAAACTCTCTGGCAGCATCCTTCCAGGAAAAAATTGCACAGATTCTCAGCGACAATCTGGCAGGTGCAGCAGCAGAGTTCGGCTATGACAAGGTTGCCATTGCCGGCGGTGTTTCAGCCAACAAAAGATTAAGGGAACTGATTGTGGAAAAAATCGGGGATAAACAGTTCTTTGCACCTGTGATGGACCTGTGCGGGGACAACGGTGCAATGATTGCGGCACAGGGGTATTATGAATATATCAACGGCCGCACAGCAGGGCTGGACCTGAACGGCATTGCCAGCCTTGCAATTGACTTTGATTAATTAATTCTTGACAAACAGCCGTAAAACAGTACAATAATAATTAATTATGACAAATAATTCTTTAAGGAGAAATCTAATGGATAGAGCACAAATCATCGAAAAACTTTTTGAAATCATCTGCAACTTCCTTGAACTGGACCCGGAAGAAGTGTCTCTGGAATCTGATATCAGAGAAGACTTTGACGCAGACAGCCTGGATATGGTTGACCTGGTTATGGATGTTGAAGACGAATTTGGTGTGGAAGTTCCTGAAGATGCAATGGAAACACTTCTCACAGTTAAAGACGTTGTTGATTTTATCGAAGAAAATATGTAATCATTAACTATGCCCTTATAGCCTTTATAAGGGCATAATTTTTAATTTTTACCGGCTATAAGGAGGATATTTTTATGGCTTTTATGTCTTATGACCCATGGGCAGGCATTACCAGCCGCAACGGCATACCGGGTGACGAACTGGTGGCAGGCCTGCAGAAATCCATCAGACGCGCTGATGCAGAAATTGCTATCAGAATCGCTTATGAAATGTACATCACATCAGAACAGTTTGAAGACAAGCTGTGGCGCCGTCTTACAATCATCTCCTGTGAAGATATTGGCTTTGGCAACCCATATGCAATCTGCGTTATCAACAAACTGGACGAAGCAAGAAAACAGTTCAGATACACAGACGGTGACAGACCGCTGTTCTTTGTATATGCTATCCGTTACCTGTGCGCACAGCCAAAGGAACGTTCCACAGACTGTCTGAAAAACCTTGTTATCAAAAAATTTGAACAGGGTTATGTGCCGGAAGTGCCGGACTATGCTTTTGATGTTCACACAGCAAAAGGCCGTGCAAAGGGCCGTGATATTATTCATTTTATTGATGTTGCCAGCCAGGTTACACCTGTTATGGAAGGCTATGATGATACATACCGTCTGAAATTCAGAGAAATTCTGAAAAATGAAATGGAAAATGATATCAGACCTAAAGAAGGCTCATTTGAATATACAATTGATTAAGGAGGCAGTACTATGGCTACAACAGATTTATTTGACCCTTATGGCAGCATGAAAAGCAGAAATGGTCTGCCTTGTGACGAGCTGATTGCAGGTGTACAGAAAGCAATCCGCCACGCAGATGCTGAAATCGCCATTGATATGGCATATGAACTTTATATTACAAGCGAAGCACTGGAAAACAAACTGTGGCGCAGACTGAACGCCATTGCTGTGGAAGATATAGGCTTTGGCAACCCACGCACTATCGAAGTTATCCGCAATCTGGATATTGCCCGCCAGAAATTCCCATATTTTGACGGCGACAGACCATACTTCTTTATGCACGCCATCCGTTTTTTGTGTGCACAGCCAAAAGACCGCAGCACAGACTGTCTGAAATGCATTGTTATCAAAGATTTTGAACAGGGTGCAGTGCCTGAAATACCTGATTATGCATATGATGTACACACAGTAAAAGGCCGTGCAAAAGGCCGTGACATCATCCACTTCCTTGATGAAGCCAGCAAGGTTTTCCCTGTTATGGAAGGTTATGATGATACATACCGCCTGCAGCTGAAAGAAGTTATCAAAGAAGAAATCAAAAACGATACAAAACCACTGCCAGGTTCATTCACATACAATGTATGGCAGGCATAAAATCTGATTATCGTAGGGGCGATTCACAAATCGCCCTTTTTCTTTTTTGCAAAGTGGACAATTATATATTTTTATCTTATAATTAACTTGTATGGACGGAGTTCTATCCCCGCCTGATAAATATAATAAACCGTAGGGGCGAACTGTGTTCGCCCGTAAAACCGTAGGGGACGGCCTCCCGGACATCCCGTAAAAATAAATTGTATGGGACGATGCCCACATCGTCCCACAGTAATTGGAGATAAATATGAAAACAGTTTTAATCACAGGTGCATCCGGTGGCATTGGTGCCGCCATAGCCACACAGCTTTCACAGGCAGGCTATGCCGTGGCACTGACATACAATAAAAATAAGGAAAATGCAGAAAAACTCTGCACACGGCTGAACAATGCACAGGCCTTTCACTGTGATATTTCTTCCTTTGCTTCTGTGGAAAAACTGTATTCTGACGTTATAAATGCATTTGGCCATATTGATGCAGTGGTAAACAATGCAGGTGCGGCCTTTACAGGTCTTGTACAGGATATGACGGAGGCAGAGATTATCAGTCTTGTGAACACTGACCTTAACGGGGTTATCTATTCCACAAAATTTGCCGCAGACCATATGGTAAAAAATCACACGGGTGTTATTGTGAACATTTCTTCCATATGGGGTGTGGTGGGGGCATCCTGCGAAGCTGTGTATTCTGCGGCCAAAGGCGGTGTGATAACCTTTACAAAAGCTATGGCAAAGGAACTGGGCTATTCCGGCATCCGTGTAAACTGTGTCAGCCCGGGTGTGATAAAAACACCTATGCTGGACTGCTATTCAGCTGATGACCTGCAGGCTCTTGCAGACGAAACACCACTTGGCAGGATAGGTACACCACAGGATGTGGCAAAAACAGTAAAATTTCTTATCAGCGACGATGCCGCGTTTATTACAGGGCAGAACCTGGTGGTAGACGGGGGAATAAGTTTATAAACCATTATGAAAGAAAAACTTAAAGAGAAAAAATATCTACTGGGATATGTTTTGCAGATATTCGGATTGGTTCTTTTCAAAGCATATTTAACAGTACTTACAAACGCTTATCAGCTTACCTACCTTATCGGTATTAATAATGGCATTAAGTATATTTCTGAACCGGATTACAGAAAAGTGCATTTTGCATTTGCCGTAAATATCGTAATGATTTTTGTAGCAGCAGCGATATTTATATATGGTATTGTATTCGCAGTGAAGAATAAATCTAAAAGCAGCATTCGCTTCAAAATATTGAAACGTGTTTTATTGGTTTTCTTACTGATGAGTATAGCGGCTGTTGTTTATGCTGGATTAGGAGAATATTCTGAGAATATTGGTGTGCATGATGATACTTTTGGCGAAAAGGAATTTCCGGCAGCACAGGCCTCAATAGCTATGACAACAGCTAAAATTAAATTCTTATCTACAGATGAAAATAGTGATAAATTTGTTATAACAACTAAGATGATCTGCAAAGAAAGCAAATATCTTATAGTGGATGATAGCATCTGGATACAGGTATATTACGATGATAATATAAATGAAATAGGATCTGCGGGCACTATGCAACGAAAGAATATTATATGGCAGGAAAAAGGAGAGGAGAAATTTCCGAATAGCTTTGTTTCTGGAAGTACATGCTATTGGGACAAAAATAATAGTTTCTTTGTAAAAAAGAATGGGAGTTTTACATTAAGAGATTACTTAACTATAAATGACTGGTGGATAAATATTCTGCCTTTTATGAAACTGTACACAGACTGTGATTATCTTTTAGAGTGGAGAACAGAAGACATAGAGTATACATTTGAACTGTTGCCGGAATATTTTATTTACGCCAAAGAGTTTGGCAGTTATACCCATATTGAAAAATATGCGGATCTTGATTATGAAACAAACTATGTTCCTGTTGCTGTGCCGTCTGGTGCAAAGCGAAAAATGGTAAAAGGAAGCAGTGTCTGCATAAAATATGGCGCTGATGATTACAACGGCACAAAGCTGTTTGATTATGTTTATGACAGACAGTACAGGATATCGCAGATTGACGGCGACAGGGCGGTCATTGTTTATGATGGCGAAACAGTGGCGGCTATGAATACGGCAGACCTGTATTTTGCCACAGAAATACAATAAAACAGTGCTAAAATAAAGTCCGCAATTTCAGATTGCGGACTTTCTATGTTGATGTGGTGGTAAATTGCGGCACAAATTGCTATAATCAAACCATAAAACACTGCGTAGGGGATGGCCTCCTGGACATCCCGCATAATAAAGCGCGTGTGGAGGACGGGAAACCTGTCCTGCTTGTACAGTATGTAGGGGCGGGCGTCCTCGACCGCCCGTTAAAATATGCAACAATTCATAAATCAGGTAAACAGGAGACTATTATGACACTTGGCACAAAATTACAGACTTTAAGAAAGCAGGCGGCAATATCACAGGAAGCACTGGCAGGCCAGCTGGGGGTATCACGTCAGGCTGTATCCCGCTGGGAACTGGATATATCCCTGCCGGAAACAGAAAATATTATCAAGCTGGCAAAACTTTTTGATGTGTCTTTTGATTATCTTTTAAATGATGATATCACAGAAAATGTAACACCGCAGAATTTGCCGAAACATACAGGCAGAAATATCTATATAGACAATATAACAGAATTCCTTAAAAAATATGGTTACTGGTGCGGATATATACTGTCAGCAGTTTCCGCATACTGTTTTGCAGGGTATACCATTACATTTTTAAGTCTGACAAGAGTTATCAGTCCATCGGGCGAAATGGCGGTGCTGTTTGGCGGTATGGGCATCGGCAATGCAATGTTCGGTATACTGATTATGTATATGCTGCTGTCTTTTGGCGGCATCATAGGCGGTCTGTGGCTGGCCAAATACCTTAAAAAGAAAACAGAAAAATACCGTATTGTACCAACAGAAGAAGCAGACAGGCGGTGATGCTATGAAAAAGCTATCAGCTGTATTACTAATGCTATGTGTGGTATTTACTGCTTGCGGGCAGAAAGCAGTAAAAACAGATCTTCCCGCACAGGTACAGCAATGCACTGTCAGTCTTGCTGATAATAACAGAACTACAGACAGGGGTGAAACCATAATAGATTTCACTATGGCCTTCAGCTGTGAAGACAGCGAAAACCACAAAGGCACTGTTTATGGAGAGGTGTATATTTCCACCAGACAGGAAGATTTTGAAATACTTGATGCAAAAATTACTTCTGTCCCTTGGACAGGTCATCCGTGGCAGTTTCAGGGAAATGCACTGAAAAATATTACCCATAACGGAAACAGGGTTATGATTACTGTCAGCGGTCTGTTTGAAAAGGTAAATGAAGAACAGGCAAGTATGGTAAACGAAAAACTGCCGGGCATTTTTCTGAAAAATTTTAAATCCGTATTTACAAAACCGACTTATGAACGCGTGGTAATGTGCGATTATTCCCACTATATCTACAGGGCTGATATATTGAAAGCTATGGCAGAAGGGAGCAGTGAAACATAATGAAAAAAACAATATCCGTTTTTATTGTGTTGATAATGCTCTGCTTCACCGCCTGCAAACAGGAAAGCTGGCACCCGGAAAGCACAGAAGTAGTGTTTGACACACAGCAGCTGACAGTGGAAAAAGAGTATGAAAACACAGACCTGGGCAGTGGGGAAATGGATTATTATATGATTACTGCCACGGCAAAAGGGGAAGCAGAGCCATATTATAATCTGACAATGACAGCACTTATCGGTGTAAAGTTTTATCCCGATGAATATCCCAATATCCGTGATGAAAAGTATTCCGGATATGCCGTGGAAGAAATCAGGGATGTGCAGTTCTATGGCGGCGGTGAAGATATACAGTTTGTGCCATTGGGCAATAACGATGTGTTCACAGAAATACCTGCCGGTGACACGGCGGTACTGTGGGGTAACGGATGTTATGAAGCACAGCAGGACAAACAGACAAAAAATATTTCTGACTATCTGCCGGGTATGTTTTTCAATTACAAAACAACAGTAAAAGAATATTTCCGCACAGAACAGCTTTCAATGTTTATAAAGCTGTATGTGGAAGAAATAGTTTCCTGTACTCCACAGGATTACCATCTGCAGATAGCCTGTACTGATGATGGAGTAACCTTCGGGTAAAGCAGAATAAAAGTGAAAAAATACAGCCGCAACCCAAAGTTGCGGCTTTTCCATTGGCTGTATGTAGCTTTTTGAAGGCTGAAAACGTATAATAAAACCATAAAATCAATCCTATGTAAAGGAAGTGAAGTATGAATTTCAACGAAAAACTTTCATCCCTGCGCAAAGCCGCAGGCATATCACAGGACACACTGGCACAGCAGCTGGGTGTTTCCCGACAGGCCATTTCAAAATGGGAGCTGGGCACTGCTATGCCGGAAACAAAAAACATCGTTCAGCTGGCAGAAATATTTGATGTGACAACAGACTACCTGTTAGGGCATACTGCCATCACAAAGCCGAATTTTATAAATCAGATAAAAAAGCATACAAGTACAATATCTTTTCTTTCATACATAGCATTGCTGATTATATTTCTTTTTAATATGATGATTTTTACCATAAACTGTGCCAGGGGTGTGACACACTCAATAAAACCGCTGTTCTGGTGGACACCGGCGGAATATGCACAGTATTCTCGACATATTGTTGTAGGCTGGAGCGACTTTGAATATGCACTTGTATGGCTGTCAGCGGCAGCTGTGACATATGTGCTGATGACTTTAATCAGAAAAAAGGATGAGAAAAAATGACATTTGGTATTAAACTGCAGAAATTGAGAAAAACACAGGGACTTTCACAGGAACAGCTGGCAGACAGGCTGTGCGTTACCCGCCAGGCTGTGTCCAAATGGGAACTGGACGAAACCCTGCCGGACAGTGAAAATGTATTGAAAATTGCGGATATGTTCTATGTATCTGCCGAATATCTGCTGAACAATTCTGTAACTGAACAGCCTGTTAAAACATTTCATATTGATGCCGATAAGTATGATACAGTCAATCTGCTTGCGGCGCTGGCATCAGTATTTGTATCTGTGGTTGGATTCATCTGTTATGGATCAAGGCTTTACTGGGATTATGAGCGTTATAGTAAATGGTCATCCCAACAAACATCTCACGCAATATATTATGATGTAAGATTTTATGAAATATTGGATGAAACTGTGATTCTTATTTTCCTTGCCATTGTAATAACGGTATCGGCGATTATTGCATACAGATTATATAAAAAGTGCAAAACCCGGACAAATAATCAATAAATTACACAAAATATGTAAATAACCTGTTTTTATTCTGCAAAATATGTTATACTATTACAAAATTCGACTTTTTAGGAGAAAAACGTAATGAGTATTGTAGTAATGGGTGCCACATTCGTGGATATCAAAGGTTTCCCTGTAGATGCATATATTCCTACAGGCCGTAATGTAGGTTATATTGAATATGTTCACGGCGGTGTTGCCCGTAATGTAGTAGAAGATATAGCAAATCTGGAACTGCGCCCTATATTCCTGGGTATTGTTGACGAATCTCCACTGGGTGTGGATGTTGTGAAAAAACTGAAAGACCACAAGGTAAACACAGAATATATTATGACTCGCCCTGATGGTATGGGTACCTGGCTGGCTGTATTTGACAACAACGGTGACGTGGCAGGTTCTATTTCCGTTCGTCCGGATATGATGCCTCTGGTTGACCTGCTGAAAGAAAAAGGGGACGAAATTTTCTCCAAGGCAGATTCAGTGGTATTTGAAGTTGACCTTGAAAAAGAAATTGTAAAGGCCGCTCTTGACCTGTGTCAAAAACACAACGTACGCGCCTACAGTATGGTGTCCAATATGTCCATTGCCGCAGAACGCCGCGACTTTTTACAGCGTTTTGAATGCTTTATCTGCAATCAGGGTGAAGCAGGCATACTGTTCCTTGACGATTACAGCCGGAAAACACCTGAAGAAATGGCAGATATCCTGGCAGTAAAAGTAAAACGGGCCAATATAAAGTCAATGGTTGTTACAATGGGCGAAAAAGGTGCAGTTTACGCCACATCAGACGGTATGAAAGGTGTATGCCCTGCAAGAAATGTTCATGTAAAGGATACAACAGGTGCAGGCGATGCATTCTGTGCCGGTGTGACAGCAGGTCTGACATACGGCAAAACCCTGCCGGAAGCTATCGACATCGGTTCACATCTGGCCGCTTCTGTTATCACATCCAGCGAAAATGTTTGTCCACGTTTCCTGCCAAGGGAAGTAGGCATCGACATCGACGTGGTTGATTAATTAAGAAAAACAAAGACAGGCGCAAGCTTGTCTTTTTTATGTTTAAATAAGTGAGAGAGAATGAAAATTATAGTTTAGCGAAAAGAAAGGGGTTCGGGGCTTTGCCCCGAATACAAATGGCGGAGTCTGCGGAGAGCAAAAATATTTCAAGGGCTTTAGCAGGTTGAAATATTTTTGCGAAAATCGCACAGAAATTTGTCGAGCGAATGAGGTTTCAAATTTCCGCGATTTGTAGCAGACGCAGCATTCCACACACTGTGCGGCGTTTGTGGGGTGCGGGGGAATCGCAACCCCCGCTGTTTTGGTTACTTTTGCCACCAAAAGTAACGCCAGCGCAGCGTCAAAAACTTTCAATTGCACAAAAGTAATAATTATTTGCAAAAC
>JAFULT010000138.1 GCA_017483145.1 Oscillospiraceae bacterium
CTGTTTTTCACTGTTGTTGCAGCAAGGGCCAGCGGCGCAAGGGCCAGACCTTTGATAAATACAGGGTTTGAAAGGGTGATTTTTCTTCTTCTTACTGTATCATCCCAGTTAAGGAGTTCATTTTGGATTTTTACTCTTCTGTCCATTATTTGCCTCCTTTGCTGTATTTTTCTTCAAAGGCGCGCAGGGCCTCTTCCATATCAATTGTCTGTGTGGAAAATTCCACCTGGTCAATTGTGTCTTCAGCCTGGGCGATGATATCCAGTGTGGTTGTGGCACCCAGGTCTTCTTTTGGTTTGCGCGGTGCAGCCTTTCTGGCCGGTTTCTTTGCCTGTGGCTTTTCAGCCTGCTTTGGTGCAGGTTTTGGTTTTGCTGTTTTTACAGGCTTGTCCTGTTTTGTTTCTTTTTTGTACAGTTTTTTGCCGTTTTCTTCTTCGACAGGTTTTTCAGACTGTACAGGTTTTTTCTTTGTGGCAGGTTTTGGCTGTTTCTTTTCAACCGGCTTGTGATTTTTTACACCGATGTCAAGGTCACAGCTGAGGGATTTTCTGTCTGCAAAAATACCGTTTTCGTCAAACAGTCTGTCCCAGAAGCCTTCTGTGGCATTTACCAGCAGCAGGGCAAAACAGCCGCCGATTTCATAACTGCCATAATATCTGAACAGCATGGTCAGCAGGCCTGTCAGCACACCGAACACGATTTTGGCACGTGGGTTCTTTGGTGTTGTGGCAGGTTCGTTCAGCATAAATACTGCATAGAAGAAAATTGCACTGCACAGCATTTCATATTTAAGGCTGTAAAGTCTTGATACACCGTAAATTCTTGGGAATGCCACTGTGAAAAGTGCGCAGGTGGACAGGAATGCCACCGGAATATGCCAGGTGATAACCCTGCTTACCAGCAGAAAGGCGCCGCAGGCGATGATAACAAGTATAAATGCACTGCCCATTGCTGCAGCGTGGTTGCCCAGCAGCAGGTCAAATGTGGAAATGTAGGGCAGACCGCCCAGCTTTATCTGTGACAGACCGGAGTGTGTGCTTTCAGCAGCGCCTGTCCAGAAATTTACATTTGTCAGTGGGTTTACAGCTTTGAACACTTCCCCCGGCCAGTTTACAGCAGCCAGACACATTGCAAGGGCTGCCAGGCTGAAAGGATATACATCCTTGCCGCCAAAAACATGTTTGCCCACCAGTACAACCAGGGAAACTGTAACCACCACTATGTACAGCGGTATGGATACAGGCAGCATCATACTGAAGGTAAGGGCCGCAACTGTACTGCTTTTATCGGAAGAGTCAATTTCCTGTTTTCTCAGCACAGCCACGCCAACATCCACTATACGGGCTGTGACAAGGGCAGTGCCGCACACCAGCAGCACACGGAATGAATATATGAAACAGGCACAGATGATAAGCGGTGCAAGTGCCATCAGCATATAGTCATAGTGTCTGTGTGAATTGTCTTTCAAATTAATATTGCTCATGTAGTTCTCTCTTAAGCTTTAAGTTTTGCAACAGCATCAGCCACGTCCTGTGCACCGAACACATAGCTGCCTGCCACCAGTACATTTGCACCGGCATATTTGCACATAACTGCAGTTTTTTCGTTGATACCGCCGTCAACTTCAATCATAAGGTCTGTGAGGCCCAGTTCTTTTGCCTTGCCGTGTACGCGTGCAATTTTGTCTACAGCCACCGGCATAAATTTCTGACCGCCAAAACCAGGTTCAACGCTCATAATCAGAACAAGGTCTACCTTATCAATATATTTATATACTTCTGCTGTAGGTGTGGCCGGTTTGATAACGATGCCCACCTTTTTGCCGCAGGAACGGATGATGTTGATTGTTTCCATAACATCGCTGTCACTTTCCAGATGGAAAGAAACCAGGTCTGCACCTGCATCGCAGAACTGTTTTGCATAAAGATGTGGTTTGCTGATCATCAGATGCACATCAAAAAATGCGTCTGATTTTTTGCGCAGGGATTTTACAACAGGTATGCCAAGGGAGATGTTTGGCACAAAATGGCCGTCCATAACATCGATATGCAGCATATCTGCACCTGCGTCAATTACCATCCGGCAGTCTTTTTCCAGATTGGCAAAGTCTGCTGAAAGAATTGAAGGTGAAACTTTGATACTCATATTTATTACCTCACTTTTAGTGTTGATTGAAAAATGAACATAATTATCCATAATAATTTATTATACATATTTCTATATGAAAAATCAATTTATCCGGCAAAAATTTACAATTATTCTATAAAAATAACACAATAATCAATCCGTGCCATATCTTGACAGTTATGTTAAAATATAAATAAGTAAATATGGATAACGGAGGAACAAAATGATGAAAAAATCCACTTCCCTGCTGGGCTTTGGCTGTATGAGACTGCCGCAGACACCGGAAGGTAAAATTGACTTTGAACACGCACAGAAAATGGTGGACTATGCATACGAAAACGGCGTAAACTATTTTGATACTGCATGGAACTATCACAACGAAGAAAGTGAACTGTTC
>JAFULT010000139.1 GCA_017483145.1 Oscillospiraceae bacterium
CACCAGCACCACAATCAGCATTTTCTTTACTGCCTTGTTGCCGTTTTTCAGTGCGTATGTACTGCCCAGATAATTGCCCAGCAGGTTTGAAATTGCGGCAGGTATTGCAATTGCCCACAGCACCTTGCCTGCCATAATATAGCTGAAGGCTGCAGCCAGGTTGGAGGACAGGTTGATAATTTTTGCGTTGCCGCTGGCTGTGATATAGTCAAAGCCGATAATCAGTGTGTATGCAAAGATAAGGAAAGTGCCTGTGCCCGGACCGATAAGACCGTCGTACATACCGATTACAAAGCCGATTATTGCGGCGGCAATATACATTTTCACACCGAACAGTTTCTGCACGCCTTCATCAGTTTTCTTGTTGAACAGCACAAATGCGGCTATAAAAGGCAGCACGCAGGTAAAGGCTGTTTTCAGCATTGTCTGGTCAATCAGCAGGGCAATTTTACTGCCGGTAAAACTGCCTGCAAAGCTGAGCACAGCGCTGATGATTGCTGTTTTCCATTCAATCTTGCCGCTTTTTATATATTTTGCAGCAGCCATACTTGTGCCCACACTGCCCATTACTTTGTTTGTGCCCAGTACGTTGTGCATAGGCAGACCGGCCATCATATACGCAGGGGTGGACAGCAGACCGCCGCCACCGGCCACAGAATCTATAAAACCTGCCAGAAATACCAGCGGGCATATAATAAGCAACTGTATTCCAAAATTCATATATCTTAACCTCTTATTAATAATTTTTTTACATTGAATTTATTGTATCATTTCCCGGCAAGGTTTACAATAATAAATAAAATATGATATACTGTAATGTGAATCAGTATATAATAAACAAGAGTTATAAAATGATAAATCAGTTATATAAAAATTTCAATATAGCAAAACTGTTTATGTCAGCCTCCATGCTTGTGATATATGTTGCAGGGGTGGTGCTGGCAGGCGGCAGGCTGCTGCAGATTCCACTGTTTGTGCTGGCCTGTGCAGTTTACATATTCCTGCCTGGCAGGGCAATATATCATCTGCTGGATATGGACAGCCATTTCCCGGTAAACGGCCGCTTTCACAGTCTCTATTATGTGTTCGGCATGGCTTTTCTGGTATTTGTATATATCGGGGCATCGGTTGCAGGCAGTATGGCGCTTAAAATCGCACCTTTCCTGCTGATAGCTGTCAGCCTGTTTACAGCCCGTACAAAGCGGATAAACGGACCAAAGAAATCCACCCTGGAAAACAGCCAGCTGGTGTTTATGTTTATGATATTCAGTTTTGCAGTGTTTATCTTTACATTTCTGGGTGTGGCAAAGCACGCCCATCCTGTGGTAACGGGGCAGAATATCATCAGCCAGGACTTTATGTGGACAGTGGGCAACGCGCACAGTTTCAGTCTGGGTCTGCCGCCGCAGGATATACGTTTTTCCGGCGTAACACTTAAATACCATTACCTTACAGAACTTATTGCTGCAGCACTCAGCGCTTTTACAGGCATTTCCTGTTACGACATCCTGGGCTTTTATATGCAGGGGCTGATGACGATGTTTTTCCTTACAGCAGTGTTTGATTTCGGTACAGTATATTACAATGACAATGAACTGAAAACCAATCTTTTTGCACTGTCATTTTACACACTGTCCTGTCTCAGCCTGTGGAAGGTTCTGCCAAACGGTGCCAGCGTATTTGGCTACAGCCTGCTGGAAACTGTTATCAGCAATGTGAACAGCCAGTGTACAGGGCTGGCCTTTCTGGCGGTTTTCTGCGGTATGGTGGTGAATCTCACCCGTGGCAACACAAAGCCGGATGTGAAATATCTGCTGTCAGCATTGCTTGCATTTTTACTGCTGGTGTTTTCCAAATCTCCGGTGGCGGCAATTGTGGCTCTGGCAATGATATGTGCCGCGGCCGTAAACCTGCTGACAAAAAACGAAAAGAAAACCATCACAGCATTCAGCTGTGTGACAATAGCAGTGTTTGCTGCAATTTACTTTGGTTACCTGTCCTCCGGCACAGGCAAATCCACACTTTTCAGCCTTACAAAAACATTGGAACAGGGCTATTTCAGAAATTATCTCAACCTGTTCAGGCTGACAAGACCGACCCTTTATAAAATTTCAATTCCTGTGTTTATGCTGCTGCAGACAGTATGTATGGCACCTTTCCAGTGTTTTACAGTGTTTCCGCAGATGATAAAGGATGTTTTCAGACTGTTTAAACTCAGTTTTGAAAAACTGTGGTTCTATGCTGCCACAGCCGGCGGTATTCTGGCATTTTTCATCACATATCACGAAGCTTACAGTCAGGTTTATTTTATATATGTGGCGCTGTTTTTCCTCAATCTGCTGGCGGTGGAATACTTTGATTTCACACAGTTCAGACTGAAGAAAATAATCAGCTACGGACTGATTGCCCTCAGCTGTACCACTACAATGTTCTTTTATATGAACTTTGGCGGCAGCGGCATCAGACAGTTCCTTTTCCATTACAATATACTGGAAAAATACCCCTATACCTGGATTGTAAAGGCAGAAGATGAACTGGCAGCCGGCTGGCTGGCAGACAATATGCAGCCGGGCGAACAGTTTATCACCAACCGCACCCACACCGGCCAGGGTGAAGGTCTGTCCAATGTTTACACCTGTTTTTCCGGCCAGCAGTCCTATATGGAAGGGTTTAAATACACCGTTTCCAATATGGGCACCGACTGGGATACACAGGTAAAACCCAGAGTGGAAAATGTGGGCAGGGTGTTTGGCATATACGGAATGCAGGCTGCCCCTGCTGCAGAAATAGCAGAAATCTGTACAGAAAACAGTATCAGATATGTGCTGTTTTCATCCCAGTTTGAAGGGACGACAGAAAATCTTGAAGAATTTGAAACTGTGTTCCGGGACGGCACAGTAAAAATATACAGAATTTATTGATTCCATGGAGGAAGATATGGAAAAATCACTTTATATTGTTATTCCTTGTTATAACGAACAGGAGGTTCTGCCAATCACAGCACCTATGTTCCTTGAAAAGATTGAAAGCCTTATTGCACAGGGGCTTTGCAGTGAAAAATCCCGTGTGCTGTTTGTAAATGACGGCTCAAAGGACGACACCTGGAACATTATCCAGCAGCTGGCAGAAAAGCACGAAAAAATTGCAGGCCTTACACTTACACGCAACCGCGGCCATCAGAATGCACTGCTGGCAGGGCTTATGTGGGCAAAGGACCGCTGTGATGTGACTATCTCCATCGACTGTGACGGTCAGGACGATATCAATGCCATGGACGAAATGATGAAGCACTACCACGAAGGCTGCCATGTGGTTTACGGTGTGCGCTCCAAACGTGATACAGATACATTTTTCAAACGTGTGACTGCAGAAGGTTTTTACAAATTTATGCACATTATGGGCGCAGAAACTGTGTTCAATCACGCAGACTACCGTCTGATGAGCAAGGAAGCACTGGAAGGCCTGGCACAGTTCAAAGAAGTAAACCTGTTCCTGCGCGGTCAGGTGCCTATGGTAGGCTACAAATCCACAGCAGTTTATTATGAACGCAACGAAAGAATTGCCGGTGAAAGCCATTACCCGTTCTCCAAAATGCTTAACCTTGCCCTTAACGGCATCACCAGCCTGTCTGTGAAACCACTGCGTTATATCACAGGTATCGGCATTGTTATGGCGGTTGTAAGCTTTATCATCTTTGCATATGCCATCTTTGCAAAGCTGTTTGGCGACACAGTTTCCGGCTGGACAAGCATGATTGCGGTTATGACACTTATCGGCGGTATACAGCTGTTCTGTCTGGGTATAATCGGTGAATACATCGGCAAAATCTATTCAGAAACAAAGGCAAGACCAAGATTTATCATCGAAAAAACCACAGAAGACCACAAAGAATAATGCAAAAAAGCACCCGCAGGGGTGCTTTTGTTTTTTATACGGCAAAATACAGCATTTTTTACACACGGCATTTTCTATAATTGAAATATATTATATGAAAGTGCGGTGTAGAATATGACTGCAATATCCAAAAAAGCCAAAGAAAATATATACAAAAAATTAAAGAATGTGAACAATTCTGACGGAATAAAAGCTGTGCTGTGTTTTTTCGCAGGTATATGCGGCGGGCGCAGTATATGGTGCGACATACCTGCGGCCGGTCTTGTGCCTGTTATGGCCCGGTGCACAGATGATATGCTGTACCGCTACTGCATTATTGCAGGGGGTCTGCTGTCCTGCGGGCTGAAAGCTGTTGCAGATACAGTATATATACCTTATTTTTTGTCATACATATTTTTTGCTGTGGTGGCAAATGTTACTTCAAAGGAAAAATATCCTCTTGCATCCTCTCTTGCAGTTATGGCGGCGGCAAAAATTTTTCTTACATATTTTTCATATCCATTTACTTACAAACTGCTGGCAATAGCCGAAGCCGCCATACTTTATTTTATAGCACAGGTGGCAAAAAACGGTGCAGAGGGGCTGGCAGACGGCGGTGATATGTCTTCTTTCACAGATGCACTGTCTGCAGTTGTGGCATTGTCGGTGGCGGTGATATCACTTTCCGGTCTGGACAGTCACGCCCTTTATCCCGGCCGGTCGGCAGCACTGGCGCTGGGCTGGTTTTATATCTCCGGCTCCAGACCCGCCACAGCTTTTGTCAGTTTTCTGTCCCTTTCTGTTGCCCTGCTGGACAAGCAGGGATTTATATATCTGTATATAGCCTTTGCCCGGCTGTGGCTGTTGGGCGGCTTCTGCGCAGAAAAGCTGTCTTTATCCATCTATCCGGCGGCGTTGCTGACAGCTTTTGGCATAAATGTTGCCGTTATCAGCAATGTAAACAGCTTTGTAATTACAGGCAGCACAATTACAGCACTGATAATATACACAGCACTGCCCCATATTATGGGAATGAAAATGCCCAGACCGGTGGACACCTTTGCTGACGGACGCGACTGGCGCCTGCTTATGTCAAGTATGAAAAAACTGGAAAACAGCCTTAATTTTCTTGCGGGATGTGTAATAGATATTTCCCGATTGAACGAAAAAAATCTCCGCGTGGAGAATGTGGAGGATCTTGTGGCAGAGGATGTGTGCCGCAAGTGTGAAAAAAACACTTTCTGCTGGCAGGAAAAATATTCCTACACACAGCAGCGGCTGGCAGACTATGGCCGCAGGATGTACTGGGCAGGGGAAAACCGATTTCCACGGGGCTTTATGGCCCAGTGCAGTCATATCGACAGGCTGGCCGTCTCTTTTGAAGAAAACTCACGTCTGTTGCTGTCAAAAAAATACATACTGCAGTCGCAGAAAAACAACCAGAAACTTTTGCAGAATGCCTTCCTGTCAATTTCTGCCGCAGTGGGAGACCTGATATATCAGAACCGGCACAGCCAGCTGATAAACACCACTGTAACAATGTCCACAGACCGATTTTTAAAGGAACAGGGCATTAACCCCACCTACTGCCTGTGCAGTCAGAACCCGGACCAGACATCTTTTGCTGTATTGCAGCCGGTTGAAGAAAAACAGTTGTACAGGATACAGAATTTTCTTGAAAGCGCATATGGCACAAAATTTTCACCACCTGCAGTGGAACAGCAGGGCACAGAACTGCTGTATATTTTTTCCGCCCGCCCCCTTTACAGCTATGAAATGGCTGTAAAAACCAGCCGGCTGAAAAATGTCAACGGAGACAATTATGACAGTTTTGTTCACGGGGGAAAACTGTACATACTGCTCAGCGACGGAATGGGCACAGGCTCATTGGCGGCAGCCGAAAGCAGGACGGTTATAGAAATGGCCCGCAGTCTGATAACCACAGGCGTTTCAATGAAAAACGTGGTCAATATAATCAATCTTTCCCTTAATCTGAAAGGCAGCGGGGAAAACAGTGCTTCACTTGATATAATGGAAACAGACCTTTTTACAGGCAATACCACCATTGTAAAGGCCGGGGCAGGAGTCAGCCTTGTTATAGATAAAAAAGGGGTGACACGTCACTATGCAGACAGTCTGCCGCTGGGAATATTGAAGGATATAAAACCTGTGGAATGTTCTTTTACTCTTTCGGCAGGAGACACAGCCGTTGTTATGAGTGACGGGGCAGGGGTGGTGTCAAATGATATAAAAAATATGTACTCCAACAGCCCGCAGGAAATAGCCGGGCACATTATAGATGCAAACCATATGAAAGATGACAAAACAGTTATAGCCATAAGACTGAAAATAGCCACATAAAACGCAATCCTGAAAGGTTTTCCTTTCAGGATTGCGTTTATCTGTTGTTTTTTCTCCAGGCAAGATAATTTTCCAGAATTACTGTGGCGGCTACGGCATCCAGCACTTCTTTTCTTTTTTTGCCAAAGGTGCCACTGTCGCTCAGCATGCCCAGGGCAGTTTTGGTTGTGGCGCGTTCGTCCCACAGCACAGTGTCAATGCCGGACAGCTTTGCCACTTCTTCTTTCACAAAAGTGCATTTTTCTGCTCTTTCCCCGCGGCTGCCGTCCATATTCAGCGGATGTCCCACCACTATCTGTTCAGCCTTAAGTTCCTTTGCCTTTTCCACTATTTTTTCAATAGCCTTCAGTGTGTTCTTTTCTTTTATAATGCATACAGGGCTGGCCAGAAACTCTGTCGGGTCACACACTGCTATGCCTGTACGGCTTTCGCCGTAGTCTACTGCCATTATTCTCATTTATTTCTCCAGTTTCATTTCTATTTCCCACAGTCTGCTGCCCAGCGGGATAATGTTGCCCGTTTCCTTAAAGCCTCTTTTGCGGTACATTTCTATTACACTGTTGTTGTTCAGTACAGTCAGCACAGGTGTGCCTTCACATTGCCGGATGGCAAAATCCAGCAGGGCACTGCCATAGCCTTTGCGCTGCATTGCCGGCAACACATACAGGTTGTCAATCATATTGCCGTTTACAGCCACTACACCAACAGGCTCTTTGTCTGTCAGCAGAAACACTTTTTTACCGCTGTTTATTTCACTGTACAGATATGCTGTCTGCCTTTCCACAGTGCGTTTTGCCACCACATCAGCCGGCAGAAAGCTGTGGCTTTCCTTCCAGCTTTCCCGGTGTACATAGGCAGCCTGTGCTATATTGGATTTGTTTACAGGTTCTATAATCATAATTATCTTATATGCAGGATATAAATATTTCCGTCGATAAAGCCACAGCCAACAGCTTCATAACTTTTCAGTACATCAGCAAACTCGCCGTCTTCCAGATATTTTTTCAGTGCTGTGTTTATTTCTTCCTGAATGTCACCCCACCGGGCTTCTTCTTCCCAGCCGAAAGGATTGTCCCTTGTGCCAAAATCAGCAATTTCATCACAGGCCCAGTCCTGGTCCAGCACGTCAAAGCGGTCGCAGGCCACCAGTTCAATACTCCACCAGTTGTCGCCGTCTTCATAAAGGTTAAAGTTGAATGCCTTTGTATTTTCAGGCACTGTATTCAGCGGCAGGCTGTCAATCCACTCTTCTATTTTATTGTACATATCAATACCTCATCAATAAATTTATAAGTTCAGTATAGCACACTCTGTCCATCTATGCTATACTTAAAATATCAAATAATTTAAACGGAGGCTTTTATGGATCTTTATTCCTTTGATTTTTACAAAAAAAGCGCTGATTATGTAAAGGAAAGACTTCCTTTCACACCGGAAATCGCAATTATCCTTGGTTCATCCCTTGGCTCTTTTGCAGATGAAATTGAAAATCCTGTGGTTATCGATTACAAGGATATTCCAAACTTCCTTATTTCCACAGCGCCGTTCCACGCAGGCAAACTGGTTGCAGGCACAGTGGCTGGCAAAAAGATTATCTGTATGTCCGGCCGTTTCCATGTTTACGAAGGCTATGATTTTGAACAGCTGGTTATTCCTATCCGCCTTTTCAAACTGCTGGGTGTGGAAAAAACAATACTTACAAATGCCTCCGGTGCCATCAATAAAGAATACGGTGTTGGCGATGTTATGATTATCTCTGACCACATCAAGTTGGCAGGCCACAGCCCTCTGCGCGGCCCAAATGTGGAAGAATTTGGCCCACGCTTTTTTGAAATGAGAGATGTTTACACACCTGCATTGAGAGAAATTGCCAGAAAATGTGCAGAAAATTCTCCGCTGACCGTACACGAAGGTGTATATATGTTCTTTGCAGGTCCACAGTATGAAACAGTGGCAGAAGCACGCATGGCCCGCCTGCTGGGTGCAGACACTGTGGGTATGTCCACAGTTGTTGAAGCCATTACAGCTGCACACTGCGGTATGCCTGTCCTTGGCCTGTCCGTGGTTACAGCCCTGCCTACAGATATGCTGGAAATATCCCTTTCAGCTGAAGAAGTTGACAAGGCAGCAAAACTTGTGGAAGAAAACTTTGCAGATTATGTAAAGGATATTATTGCAAATATGTGATAAAAAAGCCGGAGCCATTAAGGCGAAACCGGATATCAGACAATATTGTATATTGCCGAACAACTGATTGGAAATGCAGGGGAAATACATTGCCCTGAACAGTCTTTGCAAAGCAATATGTAAACTGTGAGAACAGACTGTAAGATCTGAGGTGTGTTATGTTAGGTAAAATTAAAGAAATGGTTGGCATAAAAGATAACAGGAAAATATTTGCCACCGAAACAGTTTCCAAAATAAAACAGGCTGTGAATTTTGATTTCAGAGATGATATTGCAATTGTTTTTGATTTGGATAATTTCTATAATCCCAATATCCGTGTACAGCAGCTTGCCAGCAAAGAACTGTATCAGGAAGAATCACGCCTGTGGTTCAGCAATATGAGAGAAGGCATATATTACAAGGAAAAGCTTCCTGCAGATTACTGCCTTAAAAGACAGGGGTATCATCTGGACAAAAAGGAAATAGACAACCTTAATGCCATTGTGAAATACTGTGCTGAAGAAATGGGCCCGTTATATGTGGGTTTTGTACATTTCAGTTTTTTTACTGTGGGAGGATATGGCAACACATATGAAACATACACCATATCTTCTTCTGACGGCAGCAGCCAGACTGTTTCTGTGTCTTCGGGTGCAGGCAACAGCTTTGGTCCGTTGGGTGTGGTCTGTCACCGCAGTTATTACGACGCATATAAACACAATATAAACAGCAAAAACGATTCTTTTATCTACACGAAGGAAAAAGAAAAATATCTGAAAAAACAAAGTAAAGGCAGCAGGCCATGGTAATAAAAGTAATATGAAACAATAATTTCTGTGCTGTGAACCCAGTCTGACACCAATGTTTTACAATAAGTGGAAAAATATTTTTAAAATTTTAATAGTTTTTTCACAAAAAAGATTTATAATATAATTATAATAAAACACAAAAAGGAGATATTATTATGAAATATGTATGCGACATCTGCGGATGGGAATATGATGCAGAAGCAGGCTATCCTGAAGGCGGTATTGCACCGGGCACAAAATGGGAAGATGTTCCGGAAGATTTTGTATGCCCACTTTGCGGCGTAGGCAAAGAAATGTTTTCAGAAGCTGAATAAACAAACACAAAAAGGACTTGCATCTGCAAGTCCTTTTTTAATGCAATTATTTAACGCAAATTATCTTTTTACGTTGAATGCTGCCATACCTGGATATACTGCGCTAGCGCCCAGTTCTTCTTCAATTCTCAGCAGCTGGTTGTATTTTGCAACACGGTCAGAACGGCTTGGAGCACCTGTTTTGATCTGGCATGTGTTAAGAGCAACAGCCAGGTCAGCGATTGTTGTGTCAGCTGTTTCGCCGGAGCGGTGTGATGTAACTGCTGTAAAGCCTGCTTTGTGAGCCATTTTGATAGCTTCCAGAGTTTCAGATACTGTACCGATCTGGTTCAGTTTGATCAGGATAGCGTTTGCGTTGCCGCCTTCGATACCTTTGGACAGTCTTTCTGTGTTTGTAACAAACAGGTCGTCACCAACCAGCTGTACTCTGTCACCGATTGTATCTGTCAGCAGTTTCCAGCCTTCCCAGTCTTCTTCATCCATACCGTCTTCCAGAGAGATGATTGGATATTTGTCAGCCAGGTCTTTCCAGAATGCAACCAGAGATTCTGTTGTGAATTTTGTGCCTGCTTTTGGCAGAACATATTCGCCTTTAACTTCGCCTTTCCATTCGGAAGCAGCAGCGTCGATAGCGATCATAAAGTCTTTGCCTGGTACATAACCTGCAGCTTCGATAGCTTTGCAGATGTATTTAAGAGCGTCTTCGTCAGAAGCAAGGTTTGGTGCAAAACCGCCTTCGTCACCAACGGATGTTGCCAGACCTTCAGCTTTCAGGATTTTGGACAGGTTGTGGAAAACTTCTGCACACCAGCGCAGAGCTTCTTTAAAGCTTGGAGCGCCAACCGGCATAACCATAAATTCCTGAATGTCAACTGTGTTGGATGCATGTGCACCGCCGTTGAGGATGTTCATCATTGGAACTGGCAGTCTGTTTGCGTTGAGACCGCCCAGGAATCTGTACAGTGGCAGGTCAAGAGAAGCAGCAGCAGCTCTTGCAGCAGCAATGGAAACAGCCAGGATAGCGTTTGCACCCAGTTTGTTTTTGCCTTTTGTGCCGTCAGCAGCGATCATAGCAGCGTCAACAGCATAAATGTCAGAAGCATCCAGACCGATAACGGCATCAGCCAGAACTGTGTTTACGTTTTCAACTGCTTTTGTAACGCCTTTGCCCAGGTATCTGGATTTGTCGCCGTCACGCAGTTCCAGTGCTTCAAAAATACCTGTGGAAGCGCCGGAAGGAGACATGCCGCGGCCGATTGTACCGTCAGCCAGTGTTACTTCAGCTTCAACAGTTGGGTTACCGCGAGAGTCCAGAATTTCGCGACCAACAACTTTTACGATTGTCAAATAGTCTTTCATATTTAAACCCCTTTACAAATATTATATGAATTTTTTGCAATACATAACAATAGTCTTATCAGACTATTGACAATTATATCACATAAATTTTCAGGTTTCAATATAAATGTTAAAAAAATAACAGGATATTTTTGAAAAGTCAATATAAAACAGTGTAATTTTATGCTACAAACATAAAAAGCAAATTATATGGCTTGATTAAACCAATGGTATGTGTAAAAATGTTGGGTATTGAAGTAATATAATATCAGATAAATGAAAGGAGAAAAAATATGGACCAGCAAAAAATAGGAAGTTTTATCTCCCGGCAGCGCAAAGCAAAAAATCTGACACAGTCCCAACTGGCTGAAATGCTGGGAATAAGCACAAATGCTGTCAGCAAGTGGGAACGTGGCATCTGTCTGATGGATATGTCCCTGCTGAAACCTTTAAGCGATATACTGGAAGTTACCGTAAACGACATACTGTCAGGCGAGATAGTGGATGAAAATATGCTCAGGGAAAAAGCAGACCAGAACATTGTGGAAATTTCAAAATATTATCACCTGCAGGGCATTGAAAGCGGTGCATGGGCTATGCTGATTATGGGATTGGTGCTTATTTTTGCATCACTGATAAAAGGCTATAATGCCTATGGATTTATGGCCATGATGATGTCTTTTTCCGCAGCGGTAACATATAAAAAGTACAAGTTGATGGGAGACAGAAATCAGCTGTTTTATGTGGCATGCTATACTTTGTGTGCCATTCTTGGATTTATAAACTACATAATTTACATATTCTGAAAAACAGACTGTACTTTTAAGTACAGTCTGTTTTTTAAATAATTTACGGTCATTTGTTATAACTGTTTAATTCCTGCCACAGAGAAATTATTTTATTGGCCTTGTTCCTGCTGATTTTTACAGCGCTTTCCGGTATTGTGTCCGTTGCTTCCCATTGCATTCTGCTGCGGTCAAATACTCCTTTTCCTACGGCGCATTTGTCATAATACAGGCGGTCGGCAGATAAATCGGTATAGAAGTCCACATACAGCTCTTCATACAGTGTTACCATCTGCGTATATGTCGCCGATATTTTTTTATCGTCAGACAGCCAGTACAGTGCGGCCATCAGCCTGTTGTTATGCACAGACTGCATTTCTTTTGTGGAAGAAAACCTGTCCCACATTTTTTCACCCAACAGCAGAAAATCGGCCAGCATACTTTTCAGATTGCTTATTTTGTCTGCCATTATCAGCATGGCCACCTGTCTGTCGCCGGTTTTTACCCGGTCTATGGCAGACTGCTTTCGTTCAAACCAGCTTTTGTC
>JAFULT010000140.1 GCA_017483145.1 Oscillospiraceae bacterium
ACCAGGATAACGTCACCTGTCTGGGCGCCGCATTTAGCGTGGAGAGCAGCAATTTCTTCAGCTGTAAGGAATTTTTCAAAGCTGGAGGATGTTGCGTCAGCTGTCATACGTGTAAAGGCAAGGCCCTTTGCACCATAAGTTTTTGCAACTTCTGTCAGTTTGTCAATTTCTTTTCTTGTAAGTTTGTCTGCAAGACCTTTTGCAACGATACATCTTACTGAACCGCCGTTGTCGATAGCATTTCTGAACACTGCAAATTCTGTATTTGCAACACAGTCAGAAACATCACACAGTTTCATATCAAAACGTGTATCAGGTTTGTCTGAGCCGTAATCGTCCATTGCCTTCTGGTATGTCATACGAGGGAATGGTGTTGGAACGTCAACATTCAGAACTTCCTTGAATGCTTTTTTGATAAAGCCTTCGTTCATTGTCTGGATATCTGTTTCATCAACATATGCCATTTCAATGTCAATCTGTGTGAATTCAGGCTGACGGTCAGCACGCAGGTCTTCGTCACGGAAGCAACGTGCAATCTGAACATATCTGTCAAAGTCAGACAGCATCAGCAGCTGTTTGTACAGCTGTGGAGACTGTGGCAGGGCAAAGAATCTGTTTGGCTGAACACGGGATGGAACAACATAGTCACGTGCGCCTTCCGGTGTGGATTTAACAAGGATTGGTGTTTCGATTTCTACAAAGTCGTTTGCATCAAAGTAGTCACGGGCGATTTTTGCCAGTCTATGACGGAGCAGCAGACCTTCGTGAGCATTGCTTCTTCTCAGGTCAAGGTAACGGTATTTCAGACGAAGTTCGTCATTAACGTTAACATTGTCTTTGATTTCAAAAGGAGTTGTGTCTGCTTTTGAAAGGATTTTAAGTTCTTTTACAAGGATTTCAATTTTACCTGTAGGGATATTGTTGTTTGGGCTTTCTCTCAGTGCTACAACACCTTTGGCCATTACAACATATTCTGTTCTGAGAAGCTTTGCTTTTTCAAAAGTTTCTCTTGGACATTCATCATTGAAGTTGAGCTGGATGATACCTTTTGTGTCTCTAACATCACAGAAGATAACTGCACCCAGGTCTCTGTTTTTAGCGATATAACCTGCTACTACAACTTCCTGACCTACCATTTCTTCAGTCACGCGTGTAGAATAGTGGGTTCTGCGCATATTGCCCATTGTTTCCATAGTATTTACCTCTTTATTTCAACTGTTCTCTGATTGGTTTTGTCAGATCCAGAGTAATCTGTTCTTTTGTAAGCATATTTTTTGCAACAGCCGTCTGTTTTTCAACTTCATCATCACCCAGAACAACTGTGTAAACTGCCTTGATTTTGTCAGCATATTTCATCTGTGCCTTCAGGCTGCGGCCCATAAGGTCAGACTGTGCACGCAGGCCTTCTGCTCTTGCCTTTTCAGCCAGTGTAAAGGCATATACCTTTGCAGCTTCGCCAATGTTTGCAAAGAAGATTTCCGGCACTGAATCTTCGCCCAGAGAGATACCTTCAGCTTCAAGTGTAAGCAGAAGTCTTTCCAGACCCATACCAAAGCCTACTGCTGGCACATGGTTGCCACCCAGTTCTTCAAACAGACCATCATAACGGCCGCCGCCACATACTGTACCCTGTGAACCGATACCATCATATACAAATTCAAATACAGTTTTTGTGTAGTAGTCCAGACCACGAACGATTTTTGTGTTGATCTGATAATCAACGCCCATTGCATCAAGTGTCTTTTTCAGACCTTCAAAGTGGTCGTGACATTCATCACACAGGTGTTCGATAACAACCGGTGCATTCTTTGCAATTGCAGAACATTTTTCTTCTTTACAGTCCAGCAGACGGAGCGGGTTCTTTTCAAAACGGGCTTTACAGTCTGGGCACATGCCGTCAATATGCCGTGCAAAGTATTCTTTCAGCTTTTCGTGATATTTAGGACGGCAGTTTGGACAGCCGATGGAGTTGATGTTCAGTTTAACTGCTGTAAGGCCAAGTTCTTTGAGAATTCTTGCGCCTGTAGCAATAACTTCAGCATCTGCTGTATAGTCCTGTGCACCGAAAAGTTCGATACCCAGCTGGTGGAATTCACGCAGGCGGCCTGCCTGTGGTTTTTCATATCTGAAGCAGCTGAGAATATAATAAGCTTTCAGTGGAAGGCCTTCGTTGAGGATGCCTTTTTCCAGAACTGAACGTACTGCGGATGCAGTGCCTTCAGGACGGAGAGTGATGCTGCGTTTACCTTTGTCTTCAAGGTGTACATTTCTTTGTTTACGATATCTGTAGTATCGCCTACGCCGCGGAGGAACAGTTCTGTATGTTCAAAAGTAGGTGTTCTGATTTCTTTGAAACCATACTGATCAACTACTTCTCTCAGTTTGTTTTCCAGCAGAAGCCATTTATAGCTTTCGTATGGAGAAACGTCCTGTGTGCCTCTTGGGCCTGTGATTTTCTGTGCCATAATACTTCTCCCCTTTTCCCGTTTATTCGGAAAAATATTTATTAAATGCTTTGTTAATTTTACCACAAAATACGCCTGTACGTCAACACAGTACAGGAGTTATAAATAATTATTTAAAAAGTTCAATTTATATTTCCGTACCAGCGGCAAGCAGTTTGTAGTTCTGGTAATCTATCCATGCATATCCCGATAATTCTGTATTTCCTGCTGTATCTTTCAGCTCATAGCTGATTTTTAAACAATCTTCTGATTTATGCCAGCCATCAAAACCGAAAGACAGGTTTTTATCAGCCGGAACATCAAAAAACACATTGGTTTTGGCACGGATTATCCGTTCTATAACGCTGTCTGCATTGTCCACTACAAGATACCACAAATCATCAGAAAACAATGAAGTATCACATATTTCCATATGATGCTGGCCTTTTACGCTTTTTTCCACCAGCAGATATCTGCCTGTTGGCGAAAACGATATGTCTTCTACCTGCATACCCACAACGTAGGATTTTTTATGTCCCTGTGCATTTATTGTAATTTTGTTTGATGTTTTTGACGCTCTGGCAAAATTGCCGTCTGCATAAGCATATTCAAAACAAAGGATATTATAAATAATGAAAGCAAATATAACGGCAATTATGAAACCATATTTTTTATTATTCATAATATCACTTCTTTTTTTAATTATATCATAGCACTATAACATTGACAATCGCAGTGTAAAAGTATACAATTCCTGTAGAGTTAATAAGTATTTTAAGGTGATAAAATGGACGGTTTTATTATTAGGGATAAATGGTTTTATCAGAAACTGTTTGCAATAGCCGTACCTATGGCAATGCAGAATCTGATAAATGTGGCAGTTGGTCTGCTGGATACTATTATGCTGGGCCAGCTGGGCGAAGTGGCAATGAGTGCATCCAGTCTTGGCGGTCAGCTGGGCTTTATGTATATGATTGTAAATATGGGGCTGACAGCTGGTGCAGGGGTACTGACAAGCCAGTACTGGGGCAGACAGGATGTTGATGCAATCAAAAAGGCAATGAGTATGACATACAAGATTTCATTTGTACTGTCTATGCTTTTTATGATTATCGCATTGACAGCACCGCAGTTTGTGCTGAGTATTTACACCAACGACCACGATGTAATTGTAAGCGGTGCACAGTATCTGCAGATTATTTCCTTTACTTATCTGCTGAGCGGGCTGACAATGAGCACACTGAATATGCTACGCACAGTGGGCACTGTAAAAATATCACTGTACGTGTACAGCGTTTCATTCTTTGTAAATGTATTCTTTAACTATTCTTTGATTTTCGGTAAATTCGGCATGCCGGAAATGGGTGTGGCAGGTGCTGCTCTGGCTACAGTTATTGCCAGATTTGTGGAAACCTGCATTGTGCTGATTTATCTGCTTAAATTCGACAAAAAAGTCCGCTTCAGACTGTCTGACCTTAAGGGAAATATTGACAGGGAAATATTCAAAATATACATCAAATATGGTCTGCCTGTACTTTGTAATGAAGTGCTGTGGAGTCTGGGCAGCAGTGTGCTGTCTATTATTATGGGCCATATGGGCAAGGAATTTGTGGCAGCAAACAGTATTTGCAGTGTAATGTTCCAGTGTATTACTGTGGCAACACACGGCATAAACTCCGCCGCAGCTGTAATGGCAGGCAATACCATCGGTGAAGGCAAATACGAACAGGCCAGAAAACAGGCTCTTACCCTGTTTGTAATCAGCATAGGGGTTGGTTTCTTCTCCTGCTTCCTTACACTTGTGCTGAAGAATCCGCTGGTAGGCTTTTATAAAATCACAGCAGAAACACAGGCTATTGCCCTGGAAATGCTGAGCGCAATGGCCTTTGTAAACATTTTCCAGGCTGTAGCAAGTATAAATATGTTTGGCACCCTGCGCGGCGGCGGTGACTCAAAGTTTGTAGCCGTGACAGACGTGGGCAGTATGTGGCTGCTGTCTGTTCCTCTTGGCTGGGTGGCAGGTCTTGTACTGCACCGGCCAGCAGGCATAGTTTACATCTGTCTGAAAGCCACCACAATATTTGAATGCTTTGCAGCTGCTTTCAGAATTTTATCCGGCAAATGGGTAAAGGATGTTACCAGAACCGAAGCTGAACGGGAATAAAAAGTGAAACCAGAGTTTAAACAAACTCTGGTTTTTGTTTTTGCAAGTTTATCTTTACATTTTGCAATACAGGATTGGTAGTATAAAACTTATGATTATGATACTATTTTATCAGAAGATATCTTTGAATAAAATGAAAGGACAGATTATATGAGTTTTGGAACAAATCTGAAAAAGTCAAGAACCGAAAACGGATACACACAGGAACAGTTTGCCGAGCTGCTGGGTGTCAGCAGACAGGCTGTTTCACTGTGGGAATCTGACAGCGGATACCCCGAAGTTGAAAAACTGCTGGAGATAGGAAGAATACTCAAAGTTTCGCTGGATTATCTTTTTTACGGCACAAACCATTGTACAGAATACAGCCATACTGCTGACGGGAAGATAACCATTTATTCTCCTTTTGAAAATGTGGTTATAAGATGCGAAAAAATAGTTTCTTCACACCAGTACAAAGCAGGAGCTGATGAACCCCAATACGCGCTTTTTGCCGCAGATGGAAATGTATCATACCTGAATGGCGAAAACAGGACAATTATCGGCTGGTACAAAGACCATGAAAGCCTGGCAAAAGAAATGGCAGAAATAAACAAAGCCCTGATGGAACATCAGGACAGTTATACTTTAAAATATGCTGTATCTGTAAAAAGAAAAGGAATAAAACTTGAGATAATACAGCAAAAACAGAGTTTATAAAAGCCAATACCATTAAGTTAAATAAATTTATAAAATAACAACCTGATAAATGCAAAATGTCATTCTGAGACTGAAAGCCGAAGAATTGCATTAAATACTACTTAAGTGTTTTTGCGATTCCTACCCTGAAGGGCACGCGTCGCTTTGCCCGGAGTGACATTCTCTTATATTAATGACATTGTTATAAAAGCTCTGTTTTCTGTTAATAAATACTGTCGTTGTCAGTTATTTTTCGGATAACCCTGCAAGGATTGCCTGCGGCAATTACACCGGCCGGGATATTCTTTGTAACCACACTGCCTGCGCCGATAACAGTGCCTTCCCCTATTGTAACACCGGGCAGGATAGTAACCTTGGCACCTATCCAGCAGTTATCCCCTATTTTTACAGGCAGTGCCTGTTCAAGGCCTGTATTTCTTTCCTGCGGGATAATGGGGTGTTTGGCCGTGTATATCCCACAATCCGGGCCTATAAAGCAGTGATGCCCTATTTCAATTCCGCCGCCATCCATAAAATATGCATTATGGTTTATAAAACTGTCGTGACCTATTTTTATATAACAACCGTAATCCGCCATAAATGGAGGAAGAAGTGTACAGTTTTCTCCCATATGGGGAATAAGTTTTTTCAGTATTTCTTCCCTTTTTCTTTTGTCTGAAGGGCGGGTTGAGTTCAGTTCAAAACACAGGTCTTCACACAGAAGGCGCTGTTCCAGCAGTTGTTTGTCAAAATTGGCATCATGCCATTTACCCTGCAGCATTTTTTCTTTTTCTGTCATATTTCACCTTAAACAAAAACCACTGTATTTGATTACAGTGGTTATATTTATTATCTCATATTTTTTGGATTAACGATATTACGCCAGTCAAGGTCACCGCGTTCAAGACCGTGGATAAGAACTTCGGCTGTGGCAATATTTGTTGCAACAGGAATGTTGTTTTCATCACAGAGACGCAGAAGGTTCTGTGCATTTGGTTCGCCTGCTTTGGCTGTGATAGGGTCGCGGAAGAACAGAAGCATATCAATTTCATTGTACTGCAGACGTGCAGCAATCTGCTGGTCGCCGCCCTGTGAACCGCTGTAGAAACGGTGCACTTTCAGACCTGTGGCTTCTGCTACCATTTTGCCAGTAATGCCTGTGGCAAGAAGATTGTGCTTTGCAAGGATGCCGCTGTAAGCGATACAGAACTGTACCATAAGTTCTTTCTTTTTGTCGTGTGCAATAAGTGCTATATTCATTTTTCAACCCTCCAATTTATATGATTATCTGTACATCTTTACCCATAATACGCTGTGATATGGCACCGAATATCAACTTTTCCTGACTGCCCTGCATCAGCTGACCGCCGTTTATGGCGTTTACAGCTATCTGCTGTGACATAGGCACAACACCTAAAAGCTGTGCGCACACACCGTCAATCACATCGTCCAGGTCTTCAAAACCTGAAAATTTAAATGTCCGTGTGGAAAATTTGTTGATAATAAGGCGGATATCCTTAATGCCGTTGTTATACAATTCGTCTGATACCAGACGGCCGTCCCTTACGCTGATAATATCCGGTGTGGCAACAATTATTCCCATTACCGCTGATTTACAGGCGGCGTAAAATGCATTGCCTATGCCGGCAGCTGTATCAATGATTATATAATCAAAATCGTGATACAGGCTGTCTGTAACCTGTTTGAAATTGGAAAAATCTGTATCGTAGCTTTTGTAAGGGGCTGCAATAATTGAAAGCTGTGGTGTGTGCGGGCTGGTGGACATGGCCTTGTATGGGTCACATCTGCCCCGCAGTACATCACCTATATCAAAAACGGCATGTTGTTCAATGCCTGAAATAACATCTATGCTGCGTAGCCCTGCGTCCAGCTCTATAAGCAGTGTTTTCTTATTTTTCTGTGCCAGCTCGGTGGCAAGATATGTAGCAATGGTGCTTTTACCCGTGCCGCCTTTGCCGGAAGCTATCATAAGAACTGTAGCCATAGTGCCTCCGCAAAATCAGGTTTTTGCCATAAAATGACAAATCGAACAAATGTAATGTATAAAACATACATTACCATAAAACAGTATACCACAAAATATGTTAATATACAACAATTTTAGTATAGTTAAAAAAAGTTTGGATTTTATACCATTTTTTCTAAAAACAATTGTGCAGTCTGTGCATTGTACAGATTTTATCCGTTTGTTGCATCACGGGCTGCTTTAATTTCATAATATGCATTGAAGAAATCTCTTACACCCATGGCAAGGTTGTAACCGTTACCGCCTTTTTCTGCAATGATTGCTATGGCGATTTCAGGATTTTCCACAGGGCCATATGCCATCATAGTGGCATTATAAAGCCCACCCGGCACCTGGGCTGTACCTGTTTTGCTGGCAATTGTATATGGTAACTGGTCAAGGAACGTCTTGGCGCTGCCTTCTTCTGACGCCATAATCATACCTCGTTCAGCTATATCAAAAGCATTGTTGGTATTTTCCGTCTGGGACAGAACAGTAAGTGGTGTTTTGTAAATCACCTGACTGCCGTCATAGGTTTCTATACTGTCCACAATGTGTGTGGCATATCGGGTGCCACGATTTGCAATTGTATTGGCATAGGTTGCCAGCTGTACTGTGGTGATAACTGTATCCAGCTGACCGATGGAAGCCTGGATGATATTACCTGCCTGCCAGGTGCCGCCATTCAGCTCTGTAAATTCCGGTGTGGAAAGTCTGCCTTCGTTTTCATTGATTTCAAGACCTGTGAGAACACCAAGGCCCATATTCTGTGCAGACCGGTTGACCACATCAATGCCCATTCGTCTGCCCAGATCATAGAAGAAGCAGTTACAGCTTACTTTGATGGCCTGCATAACATTGATTGTACCGTGTGCAACACCGCTGGCACAGCTTGGCAGAGGACCGCCCCACTGTTCAACTGTGTAATAATCATAAACACCGCGGCAGGTGTATGTGAAATGCTCATCAATTATACCGGACTGCAGTGCAGCAATGGCTACACTTACCTTAAATACCGAACCCGGTCTGTAAAGCCCCTGTACAGCACGGTTGAAAAGCGGTGTGTTTTCGTCTGTGGAATATTCTGTGTAATTGCTGGTGTACAGGTTAAGGTCATAGCTTGGATAGTTGCTGACAGCAAGAACGCCGCCTGTTTTTACATCCAGGACAACCATAGTTGCGCCTGTACATTCCTTGCCCCAGCCTGCCTGACGGGACTGCAGCATTTCAACCTGTGCCTTGATTATTTCATTGGCCCTTGCCTGCATTTCTGCATCAATTGTCAATTTTACTGTATTGCCCGGCTGTGGCTGCTGTACAACATCTATATCGGTAACTTCACCGTACATATTCTTTTCAATCTGGAGTACGCCGTCTTTGCCTTTAAGATAACTTTCATATGCTCTTTCAAGGCCTGATTTGCCCAATGTGTCATTGAGACCATAGCCCTGTGATTTGAGCTGCCGGTATTCTTCCGCATAAATAGGACCTACTGTACCAAGAATATGGGGCAGCAGAGTACCGTCTGCATAGTAGCGTTTGCTGCTTTCGGTAATTTCAATACCTGTCAGCTGGCGGGAAAGTTCTTTTATAATTGTGGCTGTTTCAACTGATACGTCCTTGGCAATATCAAAAGGATAGGAGGCAGAATAGCCTTCCCTTTCCATTGTATAGCGGATGCCGGCCATAATGCGGATGTATTCTGACGGAATTTCTTCCAGTTTATATCTCTCTGTCAGTTTTGCCAGTACATCCTGTTCTGTGGCATATACTGCCACATTTGCCACATCTTCACGCAGACGGGAAAGCTCCGCTTCCTTGTCTGCAATAAAAGTATATGGATATTCTGTTTCCATAGGGAGAATATCGTTTATAGTCTCGCCCTGCCGCTGGAGAATTTTTACTGTTTCCAGTATTTTCTCATTCAGCAGGTCTGATGGCATATATGCTTTGTTTACAGTAACATCAAACACCACCTGACCGCCTGCAAGAGGTACGCCGTTGATATCTGTGATATCGCCACGGGCCGCAGTAACAGTCTGGTTGATTCTTGTGCTGGCATTTGATTTGCTGTAATATTCTTCCCCGTCCACAATCTGATACTGAAACAGCTTCATTGTGAATAAAAAGAATATCCCTATTACGATAAGTATAAGTATATTCAGTCTTGTTTCTAATACCTTTTTCACTTTTACCTCGCATCAAAGCGTATAAAACGCATGCTGATATAATCTATGAAATGATAAAAAAGTGTGGTGAAAACCGCACTGTATGCGCTGAGCAGAATTACATTTTTCAGATAGAAAAACAGTCTGCCGCTATATCCGCCGAACATATATGACAGGTAAAAATCTATTGTGAACATCACTGTCATACACAGCAGAGAAAACATATAAATATTTCTTCTGTTTGGTTTGAAGAAAAATTTTACTGATATTATGCCTGCAAAACAGCAGAGCAACAGCAGGATGGTGAAAAAGCCCACAACTCTGCCTGCAGAAAGGTCTGTCAGCAGACCGCCTACAATATAAACTATTCCAGCCTGCCAGCTTTCGTCCAGCATTGACAGCGCAACGCAGAACGGAAGTATCAGCACCGGTTTGATGCCAAAAATACTGAGAAAGCCGGGCGCAGACTGAAGTATATATAAAACAAATACAGACAGTACAAATATGCCATATTTGGCAACCTGTCTTAAATAAATATCTCTTCTGTCCATTGATTATCCCTGAATTAGCTGAAATCTGTGATTACAAATACAATTTTTACATCTGTTATATCTGCAGCAGGTTTTACTGTGGCATACACCGAGTTGCCGGAGTCTTCTATTTCCACAGATTCAACAGTGCCGATAATAAGATCTTTAGGGAAGATTGTGCCATAGCCTGTGGTGCTTACTATATCGCCGGGTTTAACCTTTGTATCTTTAGGAAGATAGTTCATCACACACATATTGCCGGCAGAAAGGTCAAAATTACCACTGACAATGCCAACATCGCGCTCACCGCCTGCAATGCTGCCCACATTTACATTAGGGCTGAGAATTGTGGCCACTTTTGCAAAATTGGATCCTGTTTCAATTACAACCCCCACAACACCGTCTGCAGAGATAACAATATCGTCCACGCATATGCCGTGCTTTTCACCTTTGTCTATTGTGAAAGAGTAAAAATGTTCCAGGCCGTCACGTCCGATAACGCTGGCGCCAACTGTATCATACTGCTGTACATCGTCTACAATGTTCAGCAATTCTTTGTATTCTTTATTTTCAAGGGCAATTCGGTCGTATTCAATCTGTTTTGAGCGCATAATTGCCAGTTCGCGTTTCAGCTGTTCATTTTCTTCTATAATCTTGTCAATATTCAGGCTTCTGTCACTCCAGGCATCCATTTTATTGCCGATTGATGCGGAAAGACGCTGAAAAGGCACAGCAATAGTGCCCAGCAGGTTCTGCGGTGCAGATGTAAGCTGGCCTGTGGATGCAGCATAAGCCATAATACCCGCCAGAAGCAGTATTGCAACCAGCAGGGCTTTTGTGATTTTGGACTGGATGTTCAATGTGATTCTCCTTTTTCCAATTTATTTCTTATATAACAAATTTGCAAGCCCATATGAAACGGGCTTGCAAAGAATGATTCAGACTAGATAGTTCTGTTATTTTCCTGGAGCACTTCTTTAAGTGTGTCCATATGGTCAAGAACATAACCTGTACCATTTGCAACACAGTCCAGTGGGTTTTCAGCCACATAAACATCAATGCCTGTTTCAGCACAGATAAGTTTGTCAAGGCCGCGCAGCAGTGCACCGCCGCCTGTAAGTGTGATACCTCTGTCGATAATATCGGCAGCCAGTTCCGGTGGAGTTCTTTCCAGGGTTTCCTTAACTGCTTCGATGATTTTTTCAAGGCTTTCACGGAGAGCTTCCCTTACATCTTCTGATGAGATGATAGCATTTTTTGGCAGACCGTTGATAAGGTTGCGGCCTTTTACTTCAAGAGTAAGGTCTTCGTCCAGTTTGTATGCTGTACCAACTTCAATTTTGATTCTTTCTGCAGAGCGTTCACCAATGAGCAGGTTGAACTTTCTCTTGATGTAAGCGATGATAGCCTGGTCAAATTCGTCACCGCCTGTGCGGACACTGCGGGATGCAACGATACCGTTCAGGGAGATAACAGCAACTTCGGAAGTACCGCCGCCAATATCTACAACCATGCTGCCAGCAGGTTCCTGTACAGGAAGACCTGCACCGATTGCAGCTGCCATTGGTTCTTCAATAATCATAACCTGGCCGGCACCTGCGTTGATGGAAGCTTCTCTAACAGCTCTTCTTTCAACTTCTGTAACGCCGGATGGGATACAGATAACTACTGTTGGTTTGAAAACCAGGGATGGGCCACAGGCTTTTTTGATAAAGATTCTCAGCATTGCAGCTGTTACATCAAAGTCTGCGATAACGCCGTCTTTCAGCGGTCTTACAACCATGATGGAGCCAGGTGTTTTACCAATAACGTCCTTTGCTTCATTACCTACAAATTTTACAGTGTCATTTTTTGTATCTACAGCAACCACGCTTGGTTCACGCATGATTACGCCTTTGCCTTTCATAAATACCAGAGTATTGGCTGTACCAAGGTCGATACCAATACTTTTGTTTAATCCAAACATATTCTTCTCCTTTATTGATATTATTTATATAAATATATCTTCATATATGATATTTTTGATACTAAATAATTCTATCATATATTATGCTGATTTTGCAATTACAATTTTGTCACTTTTACTAAAATTCACAATATATTAAGAAAATTTAATAACTTCTTAAGTTTTTCCACCGGTAAACCTACAACATTATAGTAAGAGCCCCGGATTCTGTCAATATAATTTCCCATAAATCCCTGTATCCGGTATCCTCCCCGCTTGTCGTAAGGCTCGTCTGTGTCCACATATGTGTCTATGATGTCCTTCGGTACTGTTTTGAAATATACTGCTGTATCATCACAGAAAGTATACATTATACCATCTTTGTACACGCTGACAGCAGAATATACGTGATGGACTTTTCCCGAAAGGCGGGATATCATATCATAAGCTTCTGCCCTGTCTGCAGGTTTTTCCAGTACAGCTCCGTCCAGGTCCACAACAGTATCGCTGGCAATGATTACCATTGCTTTTTCGCGGATATGATTTACTGCGGCAATACATTTGTCCTTTGACAGTCTTACCGCTTTTTCCTTTGGGGTAAGATGAGGGTATTCTTTTTCTTCCACATCGGGAGATATCTGTGTGAAATCAGACAAAAGCTGTGACAGCAGCTCTTTTCTGCGGGGCGAAGTTGATGCAAGATAAACTGCCATATTTTACCTCGTTTTTCTGTATATGTACAGGGCAATTGCAATTGTGATGATCTGTGCCACAGAAACTGTCATGGAAAAACCAAATGTGACTTTTACAACAATCAGGTCCAGCACCGCTGGATTAGCAGCTGAAAAACCTATTGTATTTGCGTGGCCCAGCCAGCTGAGGGCAGGAATACCGCGACAGATGCCGCCAAGCGCTGAACCTGTAACGACACCTGCAAGTATGTAAAAAAGGAATAAAAAGAATTCTATCATTATGTATCTCCAAAATATTATGGCAGATATGTCTGTGACTTATCCGCCATAAAAATAATTCTGAAAGCCTTGTGATTTCTTACTGTGCACACAATCACAGGCGGTGGTAGCGGCAGACTGTGTGATTATGTCTGCCATATAAAAATCAAGTGCAACTACAGTGAAGCTTTGTAGTAAAGGCCTCTTGTGAAATCAGACCCCAGAGGTGCCCCGTCAACAAATCTGCGGATAACCTTTTCGACTGTCTGTCTGTTTTCCACAGTAAAGTTAAGTGAAACATAGTCGGCATTGATTTCGTTCTGTTTGTCACCGATGTACAGTGGCACAGGGTTGAAAATTTCTCTGTAGCCTGCAATTTTACCGTGACACAGCAGTGGAAGCTTCATACCTTTTCTGTCTGTCAACCAGCCTTTGCCATTGCATTCCGCACAGGTTTTTACATTGTGCATAGGACAGGCTTTAACCAGCATAACAGGTATATGACCATAGCCCATAACAATGGTTTTCACCTCAGGGGTGATGCGGCCAATCTGTTCAAGGGTGATTTCCGGACTGACTGTAACAGTATCAACACCAAGAGCCTTGTATTCTCTTGCCGCAAGGCTGTTGGAAATGTTAAGTGTAAAGGATGAAAAGATTTCACAGCCCTGTACAAGCGGGATATGACCTATATTCTGCACGCAGAAACGTGTAAAGCCATTCTGCTTTGCAGATTCAACCTGTGCTTTGATTTTAGCTTCTTTGCCAAATATATCACGGCTGAGTTCCAGAATCACTTTATTTTTCAAAACTTGTGGAACATCTTCGGCATATTCCAGAGGAATTGTAACATATGTGAACAGATGAGTACAGTCCATCGGTATCTGTTCAATATTTTCAAAACGTGCAACAAGCTGTGCATCTGAGAAACGGGCAGAAACAGCAGGAATATCATAGTCCTTCACTGCGTGAGGCTGTACTTTTTCCCTTTCGGCCAGCAGTTTTTCTGCCAGGGTACGACGTGCGGCATTTACTGTACCAAGTGGCAGATATTTGCCTTCTATCAGTTCGCAGTCAAAATTTTCAAGATAGAAAGGTGTGCCGCCCAGTTTTTCAAGAGAGGTGCGCAGAGATGCAGAAAAGTCTTTTTCTGTATCCTGCAACGGCGCAACCACAGTCTCTGCAAATGTGTTTTTGCCGTCTGAAACTGACAGGATGCTCTCATTTTCGCCCATAACGAATTTAAACGATACCGGCACATACTGTCCTTCCCTGCGATACAGTGCACGCAGTTTTGGCAGTGTTTCCTTTGTTTTAGCACTGTCTTCCTTTGTTCTTACTCCAAAAGCATTTTTATCAAGTCTGTTTTCAAGGAAGCCGTTTGTAAAGCCGGAGCGGCTGAAAGCATCAGCCAGCAGCTGCTTGTCAAAAGGCTGGCGTGCAAGAGCTTTGCGGGCATTGTCCACTGCCGCTGCAACATATTCCGGTGTGCGCAGTCTGCCTTCTATTTTAACGCATTTTACGCCCATTTCTTCAATGGCAGGCAGCATTTCCATGGCGCACAGGTCCTTAAGACTGAGATGGTTGTCATCAGCATTGCCTCTTGCAGACATTGGCAGACGGCAGGTACCGGCACATCTGCCGCGGTTACCGCTGCGGCCGCCAAGATACGCGCTGGCATAGCACTGGCCGGAGAGAGACATGCAAAGTGCGCCGTGAACAAAGATTTCTGTTTCAATGCCACAGTTTTTTGTTATTTCTTCAACCTGTGCAAGAGTAAGTTCCCTTGCAAGAATAACGCGGGAATAACCCATTTCCTTCAGCAGAAGAGCACCGGCCAGATTATGGACCGCCATCTGTGTTGAGCCGTGCAGATCTATGGTTGGTGCCACTTCCTTTATGATTTTTGCAGCAGCAAGGTCCTGTGTGATTACAGCGTCCACACCACAGGCAGCCACCTGTTTTACTGTTTCCTTGAATTCATCCAGTTCCCTGTCATACAGGATGGTATTGAGAGTAACATTTACCTTTACATTTCGGGCATGACAAAAGCCAACGGCCTTTTTCAGTTCTTCAAAGCTGAAGTTAGCCGCTGACGCTCTTGCATTGAAACTCTGAACACCCAGATATACAGCATTTGCTCCGCTGTATACGGCGGCAATAAGATTTTCCATATTGCCGGCAGGAGCTAAAATTTCAGTTTTATTAATCATTAATTACCTCTTTGATTTTTGAGATACTGAATATCCACTTTCAGTTTTTCCAGTTCAAGTTTAACTTTTTCAGCTTCCATTCTTGCTTTGTTTGCATCTTCCAGATACTGTCTTACCTGTTTGCGCATATTGTCTGCACTGCTGTCTGATTTATCCAGTTTGTCCAGGTATGTAAGAGCACATATCACCGCAGCTGCTGTAACAGATGCAGACGGGCTCTGTTCAAGGATTTTTTTCATATCCCTGTCAAGTGTGTCTGCCAGCTTCAGTACATTTTCTTCACTGTCTGCAGAATTGATAACATAGCTTGTACCTGCAATATTCAATTTCACTTTATTGAAAGCCATAGCTAATCCCCCGTTTGTTAAAAATTTATCTGAAATATATTTTATCATAAATTATACAACATAATAATACTATATATTGCATTTTTAAGCAACAAATTTATATAAATTTTTTCAAAAATCAGTTGAAAGTTTTTTATTATACTATTATAATATATTTTGTATGACTATAACCATATACAATCAGTCATTAACATAGATCGGCAAAAGCCTGATCTATTTCAATTATAAGAAAGGAAACTTACAACATGCTTAACATTACTGCGAAAGAATTTGAGCAGATGATCAAAGATACTCTTCTGCACGAATTCTCCACAGAATTCAAAACTGCATCCTATGAAGATATTTACAAGGCTGCAGCTTTCAATGTGCGCAAAATCATGAGTGCCAGACAGAAAGAATTCATGGCAAAAGCAAATGGTCAGGGTGCAAAACAGATTTACTATCTCTGTATTGAATTTCTGATGGGCCGCAGCCTGAAAACAAACCTGTTCAACCTTGGTCTCAATGAAATCGCTTCAGAAGCATTTAAAAATCTGGGCGTAAATGAAGAAATTATCTACGAATGTGAACCGGACGCAGGTCTGGGCAACGGCGGTCTTGGCCGTCTGGCAGCCTGCTATATGGACGGTATCGCTGCAGACAGCTATGCAGGTGGCGGTTATTCCATTCTGTATGAATATGGTATCTTCAAACAGAGAATCGTTAACGGCTGGCAGCAGGAAATGCCAGACAACTGGCTGCCAGGCGGTCAGATTTGGCTGAAAGCTCACCCAAGCCAGGCTATCGAAGTAAGATTTGGCGGTCATGTTGAAGACAAATGGTTCGACAACTATCACCATACAATACACAAGGATTACACAAGCGTTATGGCTGTACCACACGATATGTATGTGTCCGGTTACGGCTCTGAAGGTATTTCCAAACTGAGACTGTGGCAGGCAAAGAGCCCTACAATCGATATGGAAAGCTTTAACAGAGGCGACTATCTGGCTGCTATCAAATCCGGTTCTGACGCTGAACTTATCTCCAAGGTTCTCTACCCTAACGACAACCATCTGGAAGGTAAAATCCTGCGTCTGAAACAGCAGTATTTCCTGTGCTGTGCTTCTATCAACGATATCGTAAACAAACATATGGCCAAATACGGCAGCCTGGACAATCTGGCTGACAAAGTGGCTATCCACATCAATGATACACACCCTACACTTGCTATCCCTGAACTGATGAGAGTTCTGCTGGATGACTGTGGCTTTGGCTGGGAAAAATCCTTTGATATCGTAAAGAACACATTTGCTTACACAAACCACACAGTTCTGCCGGAAGCTCTGGAAAAATGGAACGCCGGTATGTTCAGAGAAGTTCTGCCAAGAATTTATGAAATTCTGGAAGAAATGAACAGAAGAGCAAGAGTGGAAATGTTTGAAAAATTCCCTGGTGACCACGGCAAGGTTGACTACATGAGTCTGATTGCCAATGGCGAAGTAAGAACAGCAAATATCTGCTGCTATGTTTGCCATTCCATCAACGGCGTATCTGCCCTGCACAGTGAAATCATCAAGGAAACAGTTTTCAATGACTTCTATCTTTTCACACCTGAAAAATTCAAAAATGTAACAAACGGTATTGCATACCGCCGCTGGCTGCTGCAGTCCAACCCAAGACTGTGCAAACTGCTGGACGAAAAAATCGGCGAAGGCTACAAGAGAGATGCTTTCCAGCTGAAAAAACTGGAAGCATTTGCTGATGATGAAGAAACACTGAAAGCTATTCTGGAAGTTAAACATCAGAACAAAGTTGACTTTGCAAAATATCTGAAAAACCATACAGGCGAAGAAATCAACCCTGATACAATCTTTGACGTACAGGTAAAACGTCTGCACGAATACAAACGTCAGCATCTGAATGCACTGAACATCATTGCTGAATATCTGCATATCAAACAGAACCCAACAGCACCATTCACACCAAAAACATATATCTTTGGTGCAAAGGCTGCTTCCGGTTACTATATGGCAAAACAGATTATCAGACTGATCCATTCCATCAAGCACATGGTTGAAAATGACCCTGTGACAAAAGACAAACTGCACATCGTTTACCTTGAAAACTACTCCGTATCAACTTCTGAAAGACTGATGCCTGCTTCTGAAGTAAGCCAGCAGATTTCTCTGGCCGGTAAAGAAGCTTCCGGTACAGGCAACATGAAGTTTATGATCAACGGCGCTGTAACATTCGGCACATACGACGGTGCAAACATCGAAATCAAACAGAACTGCGGCGCTGACAACTTTATCCAGTTCGGTATGCTGCCTGAAGAAGCAAAAGCTCTGGCACAGGAAGGCTACAATCCTAAAAAATACATTGCAAGAAGCAAGGTTCTGCAGGATGTACTGGCTGTGCTGGAAGGCGGCATTGACGGCAACTACTTCAACGAAATTGTTGACAACCTGGTAAACAGCGACCCATTCATGGTTTGTGCAGACTTTGATTCATATCACAATGCACAGATCGAACTGCAGAGAATCTACGCAAACAGAATGCGCTGGGCAAAAATGAGCCTGATGAACATTGCAAATGCAGGTATGTTCTCCGCAGACAGAGCAATCGAAGATTATGCTCAGAATATTTGGCACCTTCAGAAAGTAAAATAATTTATTATGTATCAGTTCAACAGCAGAAATACTTTTTTTAAAAAACCTTTTGGCGCAGTGAAAGAAACAACTACGGTTACTTTCACTGTGACCAGTAAATATGAAACTACCACACCTTTTTTGTGCATAATAAAAGAGGGTGGGCGTGAAATGCGCATATCTATGAAAGCGCATTATGCCGAAGATGGCACAAAATTTTTTACTGCCGACTATACTTTCGACAAATTGGGATTGTATTTTTACTGTTTTAAATTTGACAGCGGCAAATACGGTATTTACAATGCAGGCAAAGGCGAAGGCTTTGTGACCGAACGCGGCCAGTGGTTTATGCAGACTGTATACGCAAAGAATTTTTCCACACCGGATAAATTCAAAGGCGGCATTCTGTATCAGATTTTTCCTGACAGATTCTATGAAAGCAAGGAAAAAGAAGAACTGGTCTGGCCTGACAGAATTTACCGCAGGGATAAGGACGGGCAGCCTTTCTTCAAATGGGGAGAAAATGAAACCCAGCTTATCAATACCGACTATTATGGCGGCGATCTGAAAGGGATTATGCAGAAACTGGATTATCTGAAAGGTCTGGGTGTAACCTGCATCTATCTGAATCCGATTTTTGAAGCCCATTCAAACCACCGTTACAACACAGCTGACTATATGAAAGTTGACCCTGACCTGGGAACAACCGAAGATTTTACAAAGCTGTGCAGTGAATGTCACAAACGCGGTATCAGCGTTATACTGGATGGCGTTTTCAGCCATACAGGCAGTGACAGCATCTATTTCAACCGTGAAAAGCGCTATGGTGAAGGCGGGGCCTACAACGACCCTGACAGTCCATACCGCGCATGGTATGATTTCAACAAAAATTACGAACACGGCTACCGCAGCTGGTGGGGCTTCCCTACTCTGCCGGATGTGGAAGAGCTGAATAAAGACTATGTGCAGTATATCTGTGGCAAAAACGGCGTTATCAATTTCTGGCTGAAAAGCGGTGCAGACGGTTTCCGTCTGGATGTGGCTGACGAACTGCCGGATGAATTTATTGAAAAAGTGCGCCGTGCAGTAAAGAACTGCGGCAAAAACAAGCTGCTTATCGGCGAAGTATGGGAAGATGCCGTAACAAAAATCAGTTACGACAAAAGACGCTCTTACCTGCTGGGCAAAGGGCTGGACAGCACAATGAACTATCCGTTCAGAGTGGCTGTGCTGGACTTTATCAAAAACGGCAATGGCGAGAAATTCTGCGAAAGCATTTTCTCAATCTATGAAAACTATCCGAAAGAAGCTTTGGACAATGCCTGGAACTTTATTTCCACACACGATACACCAAGAGGCATTACTTATCTGATGGGCAAAAATCCTGACAGTGGTGACAGATACTGGCAGAGCCAGCAGTCTGTTGAAGGTGATGACTACAAAACAGCATCAAAAATGCTGGTGTGTGCATATGCGCTGATGTTTGGTCTGCCGGGCGTGCCATGTGTTTATTACGGTGACGAAATAGGTATGCAGGGTTACCGTGACCCATTCAACCGCGGATATTTCAAATGGTGGGATCAGGATGAATACATTCTGAAAAACATCAAGTGGCTGGCCAATTTCAGAAAAAGCCACCACGAATACAGAGAAGGCGGCATATACTTTATCCATGTATCGCACAATGCAGTGGCATATGTGAGATATGACCACGAAGACGAGGTGCTGACAGCTGTAAACAGAGGCAACGGACCGGAAACTTTTACCTATAAGGACAAACAGTATACCATCCCTGCACTGAATTACATCAACGCTGTAATTGAATAAAAATTTCAACTTTAAAAGCGGACAGAGAAATCTGTCCGCTTTTTTGCTATGCATCTGTATATGGCGTATCTTTAAAGCCCTTAGATTTTAAATATTTCACAAGCATATCTAATGGGGATTTGCAAATACTTCTAAAGATATAAGAATTACCTAAATATTTTACTACAATAGGACTTATAGCATAATACATTTTTATAAACAGTCTACCCGCTAAAGTTTTATTTAAAGAATTGTCTCTGAATCGTCTTAAAACCCAAACATTACTACAATCATATGAACCATACACACAGGTAGCAATATAACAACCTGTCTTTTGGGGAGTATTTCTCTGTGCAATATAGTAATCAATATCAACAACTTGTATATTGTCTTTTGAATGACAAATTCTTTTTATCGGTAATGAAGATAATGTCTCTATTATTCTTTTGCTTATATATTCAGAATTTATACCATATGATGTCCATAACTTAATTATTGGGATTCCAGCTTCTTCGCAGATTTTTCTTACTTTCTCATCACGTTTTTTTCTTTCAGTTGTTAAATGTGACTGGTCATTTATTTCAATAACAACTTTTGGTCTATAAGAATCATCGGTTATCAGAAAATCCACATTTCTGAATAATTCGTTGTGAAATCTTGAATCATCTGTTCTTTCAATAAAAGAAGCTAAATTAATTTGCGGAAAAACCAAGTAATTTTCCGGTATAACTTTTTTTATAACATTGTAATATGATATTTCATTCTTTGTCAGCAAAGACTGTTTCAACTCGTATAGATAATTCTCGTTTGCAGTTGGTTGTGCTTTATTTTCATCTGTCTTAATATCAGAATTCTCTATTTCAGGCACCTTTTCCTTTATTTTACAAGGCTTATCTTTATAATGCCATTCATTGCAGATTTTACATTTAATTATTTCGCCTTTGTTCTTTTTTTCATTACATTCTCGACATAAAACATACTGTCCGCTTTCCGCACCACAAACTTTACATTTCATAATTTATAATACCTCGGTGTTAGAATTATATTTTTATAATAGCACATCTGAAATATAATCTCAACACATCAATTTACCGTTGTGGACGACGGGCCGTTATCGTGGACAAGGGTGGTTATCTGTGTCCAGGTGTTGCAGCCGCAGACGCCGTCACGGGCAAGGCCGTAATCACCCTGGAAATTGTACACTGCCCTTTCTGTTGCACCGCCAAAAATGCCGTCCAGTCCTGCTGTTGAATAACCAAGAGTATTCAGGCAATCCTGTAAAACAAGGACATACACTCCCCTGCTGCCGCGGTAAAGTGTGTTGTACCCGGCTGTGCCGCCACAGGCACCGCGACCATAGCGGCGGTCAAAATGCACCCAGGTAGGTGTCATGCTCAGCGGTTCCACATAGCCCCACACACCCAGGTCGCTGGCTACGGTGTGTATTCTGCGGCGCTGTGATGATGAAAGAGTCTGCCCCACATCAAAGGACACCCCGGCATAATGCTGGCTGGTGCGGCCGTGGCCGCCTTCCCATATGCGCTTGAAAGCATAGCGGAAAGGAATGGGCCAGCCGTAACTTTGTCTGGTGGCATTCCAGCTTTCCATCGCCTGTCGGGTTGTCCACAGGATAGGACTGTTTGAAGAGCCGCGGAATTCCCTGACTCTCATTGTGTTGTTCCACACATAAGGCATACTTTCATTTTCGTTGCGCCAGAAAATTTCCATATTTCCGGTGGCTGTATTGTAAACAAGTATCTTTGCCATAAAATCACCTTTCTTCTGAATTGGCGGCAAAACACCGCCTGAAACAGTATATTCCTCCGGAAGAAATTATGTTAAAGACCTGTTTTCATACTGTGTGCTGACTGCACCGCAGGCATCTTGTTAAATAATTAACATCTTTGTACAATAATTGTTCCGCTTTTTGTGATTTATAACAAAAATACAATAACAACTTGAATTTGTTGTACATATTGTATATAATA
>JAFULT010000019.1 GCA_017483145.1 Oscillospiraceae bacterium
CAGTGGATTGCGATTCGCCCTTGGCTTGGCCGCCCCGTTAGCCTCGCAGGACCGGCTCGGCTTATTCTGCTTCGCAGAATACCACTCAGTCGCTTCGCTACCACTGTAGCGGCCATTTGCGCATGGTCGGCGGCGTAGCCGCCTTCCACGGCAAACCGCCAATTCGCTTTGCTCACCCCAACGCCGCACAGTGTGTGGAAACTTTAGTCTGCTACAAATCGGAAAAAATTACAAACCTCAGTCACTGCGTTCCTTCGCACTGTAATTTTTTCTCGATTTACGCAAGCATAGCGCCACCTGCCAGCCTGCACTTCGTTTGGCTGACCCTGGCTCTCTGCTTGCTCTCCGCAGCCACAGCGATTGTTATTCGGGGAAATTCTTTCCCCGAACCCCTTTCCTCATCACTTCGGATTATATTTCCCCACTGCATTTGCCAGCAGGATTTTCATCAGTTCGCTGTTGCCTTTAATCGGGCTGATTTTTGTAGGAATATGACCGTCGTTAGGGTATGCCCTTGTCACAGGCACTTCACAGGTTTTCAGCCCCAGCTGTGAAGCACGGGTGGACAGGTATGCCAGCAGTTCATAGGTTTTGAAAACCGGTCTGAACGGCTGCACCTGCGGATGAGTCAGATATTTCCTTGAATAACAGCGGAAGTTGTTGGTTGTGTCGGTGAATTTTTCCCTTGCTGTAAGGGAAATCACCGGGGCGTGGATGTATTTCACAGCCAGATGGCGGGAAAGCGGTGTATTGATAGCCTGTCCGCCGGCAATAAAACGGCTGCCCTGTACAAAGTCATAGCCTTCGTCCAGCTTTTCAATAAACTTTGTCACATCTTCAATACTGTCCTTGTTGTTGCCGTCAATTGTGATAATGCCTTCATAGCCGCGTTTCAGCGCCCAGTAAAAGCCCATTCGCAGCTGTGCCCCCTGTTTGCCGGGACCGCGTTTGGTCAGCAGGGTGTTTACACCCAATGCTTCCATCACATCATCGTCTGTGCCGCCGTCTGTAGAACCGCCGTCGCAGATAATAATATCCACAAGGCAATGCACCTTGTTCATTCTGGCGCGCATCAGTTCCAGACGGATGTTGTCCTTTTCATTGATAATAGGTATGCATAAACAGTATTTGGTCTTTTTCTCCCGGTATTCCCTGCAGGAAAAATCCGGTACACCTTTAATATTCTTGTATTCCATTAAAAAGCCCCCTTGAGAAACAAAACAGCCTGTTTAACCTTTTCAATATCATTCTGATTGCCCATTTCAACTGACAGATAGCCGTCATATTCTATTTTGGACAATACCTTTTTCAGTGTCTTATACTCTGGGTACTGCTGGATGTATGCAAGGCCCGGAGCGGAAATGTGTATATGATTCACCACATTCTTGTAGGTTTTTACAAGATGCGGGTTTTCTTTGTTGTAAATCATTGTGCCCATGTCTATGTTTACCTTCAGACCGGGGCTGTCCACCTGTTTTACAAATTCACAGGCATCCTTTGTGTAGTTAAGGAAATTGGTGTTGTAAATTACAGGGTTTGGCTCTATTGCCAGCACTGTGTTGTGCTCAAATGCAAAGTCGCCCAGTTCCTTAAAGAATTTCTTTGCAATGTCCCACAGCTGTTTTTCATCACCCCGGGGCATATTCCTGTTGCGGGGACAGCCGAAAACCAGGTTTTTAATCCCCATAGATTCTGCAAACAGAATAGCTTTCTTTGTGTAATCAATCAGAAAAGCCCTGTCCTCATCGCTGCCAAAGATGCTCTGCTGCACCCCGTACCATATGCTCTGCATACTGCACACAGTCAGCCCGTAGCGGTTTTTCAGCATCCAGGCGTATTCGTGGGCCATTTCCAGATTGTCATATGGGTTTGTAAACAGGCGTGTCGGCGCTATTTCCAGCCCCTGTATGCCCCGCTCTTTCAGAAAAGCATACATTTTGCCATCATCTTCTGCGCTCCACGCTATATTTGAAATTGCGTATTTCATATCATTTCACTCACAAATTCTTTTATGTCGTTATAAACAAAGTCGCTTGTCTGGATATATCCGTCCCTGCCGCCAAAAATTTCAGCATATTTTGTTCTGAAATCATAATAAGGCGGTTTTGCAGCCACTTTGTTTTCAAAATCCTGTCCTGTCAGCACCTTGTGCAGAGTGCCTATTTCGATAGGCTGTGTGGCTATGTTCATCAGCGGAATGTTATTATCTATAACTTTCTGTATATCCTGATATAAATATTTCAGATTGTAATATTGGAACACACCGCGGCTGTCTGTAAAATTCAAAGCGGAGAACCCCAGCTTTTTAAACAGTTCTTTCAGCGCTGTGCGGTCAATATCCCCTTTCACAGCCCAGAAGCCATCATCCCTCAGAGCATAATACTCTTTGAGCACAGGCTCTTTTGCTGAAAGTTCTGCCATTTTCTTTTCATTCAGCAGTGCCGGGATAAAGTTTATAAAGTCATATATAAAGTTTTTCTTTATGTTTTTGCCGTAAAGGCCCGGCAGGCGCACAATATGGCAGTCCGGACAAATCTCTCTTACCTGCCCTTCCAGCCACAGGCGGTTTTTGCCGTAGGCTTCCAGACCTTCTGTGTCCATCACGGCATCTTCATCCTTGCCGTTTGGTGCTTTGTAAACATCAACTGTGGAAATCAGCACCAGTTTTTTAGGGTTGATTTTTCTGATGTTTTCCACCGCACCGCGCATAATGGCCATATCCATATCCGGAAATTTGTTGGCGATAAACTTTGCGGCAGGCACGCCCGAGTAATACAGCACATCCGGGTTTGTACCATAGGCCTCCTTGATATTTTTTGAATTGTACAGGCCGTCAAACTTGTAGCCGGCAGCCAGATTGCTGCCTACAAAACCTGTATAGCCAACCAGAGCTTTCATAAAAAATCACCTGCTTTATATTTAATCCTTTTTAGCAAAAGGGCATATTATCTTACCCTATATTATACCTTATTTATGTGCATATCGTCAATTTTAAGGCATAAAATATATGTTTCCGAATTGTAAATTTTATAATGGACATTATTTATTTCTGTACTATAATTGTTTTGTTTATTGTTATACTATTTAATTTTATTTTTGTTGTCTCCGCAGGAACTGCTTTTAAAATCACATGACCTACACCATTTTCTATATATATCGGTATATATCTTTTTCCACGATCTTTCAGAAAAAAACCTTTTATAAAGCTATTTGCTCTGTTGAGATAGTCAGCTTCAACAAATACAATATGTCTGAAGGTCATTATGTTCTGAATATTTTTTATTTCTTCTGTCTCCCAGTCAATTGATACATCTACAAAACAAGGCCTTTTTTCATCACTGGTAACTGTTATTTTTATACTGCCATCATCCATAATTTCTATTTCACAGTTGTTTTCTGGTTCAATAACATTTGAATTTTCTCCGGCATATTGCCACAACGTCCAAACATTATGGTTAGAATGAAAACTATAATCTGAATATAACTCTCGGTAAAAATTCCATGCAGTATGTGACACCCATATTTCCCACGGCCATACATCTGTATTTGTTGTTTGTACCCATTTATAGTTATTGGTATTAAAGTTTTCAATATAACTGTTTTGTAGTTCATCACCCAAAGCGTGTATTACATAATCACATCCCGTTGGTTGAAATGTGCCTCTCATATCATCCAGTGCTGTGGCAAAAGTTGCAAACATTTCATCCTGACCTACAATGCTATACATTTCCTTTAATGGAGCTGCATAATCTGTAACACCTTCCAGTTGATACACATAATTGTCAGCGGCTTTAAAATTTTGCAGTTTATAATTATTCACTGTCGAAAACAACTGTACTGTCATAAAAACAGTAAATACCAAAGTTAATATTTTAGACAGATTCTCTACTGTTCCTTGTATTTTTATTATTTTAATTGCTTTCAGAACAAAATGCGCAATAACTGCCCAGAAACCTATTATTACAAAGCTGTAAGTTCCCTCTACAAACCCGTCAGGACCACTGCCTATAATATACAGCAGCTGTGCTGCTACTATACTTGTAAACAAAAAGACAAATACGATCACTCTGTCATTTTCTTTTTTCTTACAAAGCAACGCAAGGCAACAGACCATAGAGACAATATAAATTACAAAATGTATTCTTGATCTTGCTGTTGCTTCACTTGTTAGCAAAAGCGGTAATGTTATTATTTTTTCAACTATATTTTGGTCATAAAATGTATATTGCCACTGAGATACGCCTGTTGTAAATTTTATCCATGACATGATGTCTCCTTTTGTTGCAATAATCATAGACAAAAGTGAACCAACTAAAAGAGAAGGAATAAAGTATAAAAATCTCTTCCACAAAAGTGGAACCGGTGTTTTCTGATATACGTCTGCTAATGCTAAAATTATAACAATAACAGTTACGCTTCCTATGCAGCAAAAACCAAAATCATTACTCCATGTGACACCAAGCCCTGTAATAAAACCCATCACTGCCACACCTTTTGCCGTTCCGGCTGCATATCTAAGTGCTGATATGTCTGACTTTTTATACTTTTCAGAATAAAACAGCGCAAACCGGCACAACAACACTGCCCAGAGCATTCTTCCCATTCTGAAAGAATTATTTGGATACGCCAGCAGTTCAAGATAAGTTTTTGTATAATAACCATAAACAGGAATAAAGGATTCAATGATTCCTGATGAAAGAAGTTTTGGCAGAATTATACCAACCATAAATGAAACATTTTTATTTCCTGTTATCAGATAAAAAACTACAGTTACAAAAACAATAAACGCAAATAATATTACTGCATTTGTAATAAACAAACTGGCTGCGAAACTGTTATGTACAGATAAAAAAGGTTTGCACATCAATATAAGGCCCATCCCAAGATAGCTGGCAAAATCCCTGTAAGGAACTTGTCCTTCAACAACTCTTCTCAATACATTATAATTTTGATAATCCCCGTTTGTGCATACAAAATTTACATCAAATATTCTTTCTGCACCATAATTGGCTGCTACTACAATGGCTGCAAATATAAAAAACACTACACTGTATTTGTCTGTTATTTTATTTATTTTTTCCCCATATTCTTTGATTTTCTGCATTTTATTATCACCAACTGATATTTTTTCTTTTATTATAGCACAAATATTTTACATTCTACAATATTCAACATCTTATCTCTGGTCTCCCCAATTTCTGTGAAAATCGTTCAAAACATCCGGTTATTCCCCTTTTTCCGACAAATTCTGCACCCGGCTGTGTATATAATAAAGCCATGAAAGCAAAAAGGAGGTTTAATCATGGACAATTACAAAGATTTATACTATCTGCTTTTCAACCGAATCACCGATATTATTGAAGAAATGAAGAGTATTCAACAATTATCGGAAGAAATGTTTATAACTTTACAGGAAAACACAGCTGACAATACAGAAAACATAACACCATAAACATCAAAGGGAGGCAGATGCCTCCCTTTTGCTTGCTTATTCCACAAACTGTCACACCTGTCATTCCGAACACCGTAAGGAATCGCACAACAACACAACCTGTGTGGTGATGAGATTCTTCACTCGCTTCGCTCATTCAGAATGACAATGTTCTGCTTTGTGCTGAAGGCTTACTCTGTAGGGGACGATGCCCACATCGTCCCGTTACGGGTGGGCAGGCGAACACTGTTCGCTTTGCTTGGCCGCGAATCATTAGCGCGGCCATTTGCACACAGTCGCCACCTACGGTGTCGGACATGG
>JAFULT010000001.1 GCA_017483145.1 Oscillospiraceae bacterium
CATTGAGCGAAGCGAAATGTCATTCCGAGCATAAGCGAGGAATCTTTGCAATTAAAGAAACATAAAAATAATTGCTCTACAGAAAGCTGTAGAGCAAAGATTCTTCGACTCGTTACACTCGCTCAGAATGACATATTACCACTTTAGTGGTTGTAGTGCGTGTAATGCAACAGACAGACTTTCAGTGCCTCTTAAGAAGTGAGCAGGTAATGTGCCCTTCTAGGGCTTGTGCATACCACTAGCTTAGCTGGTGGTTTTGATTTTACGATTATTGAAAGTTCAACTGATATGTATTATAATAGCTGTATCATATATGATTGGAGAAATATTATGAAAAAAATACTGGCAATTTTACTTGCATCTGTTATGTGTGTATCTCTGGTTGCCTGTGGCGGGTCTGAAAACAACTTACAGGCCGGCAATGATGCTGACAGCAAAATCACACAGACACAGGATGACAAACAGGAAGACAGCGGTTTTGACACAAGCTGGGCAAGCAATGAATACGAAGCTCTGCTGCCACAGCTGCCACTGACCGGATGGACAACAGAAATGGACGGCAGCACATACAAAATGGAGCTGGGCGGTCTGAAAACAGAAACACTGACAGATGCTGACGGCAAGACAACCGGCTATGGCGAAGACAAGACAGCTATTATCAACTATGTTGAATCACTGTCTGCATACGGATTCACTGTTGAGGAAACAGGCGGAATTGAAGGCTATGTATACGAATGGGAAATCACAGACCCTGCCGGCAACAAAGCAGAAATCACCTGTGCAGAAGGTTACTGCTGGATTGAAATAGAAAAGAAATAGTAAACGACTGAAGCCACCGGAATACCGGTGGCTTTGTTTAAATTTTAAACAATAATTTCAATATACCTTTAAATATTTTCGGGCTTCTGACAACAACAACTTTCATAAAAAACGCCTCCTGCCATATATTACGCAGGAGGCTGTGTTTATGTGATTATTTTTTCAGATTGTCACGAACAATTTTCAGTTCATTATAGCTTTTCTGAAGCTGTTCCTGTGTTGTGGCCAGCATATTGTCACAGTATTTTGTAACTGTGGCGCGCAGCTGTGTTGCCTGCTGGTTTGCTTCTGCTGTGATAGCTTTTGCTTTTTCTTCAGCCTGGCGTACAATTTCTTCGCGGTTAAGCAGAACGCGGGCGCGTTCTTCAGCTGCCCTTACCATTTCTTCAGCTTCTTTTTTTGCTTTTGCCAGAATCTGTGCACGGTCCTGTACAATGGCTTTTGCCTGCAGGATTTCCTGTGGCATATTGATTCTGATATCATCGATAATGTCTCTTGCTGCGTCAACATCAACCATACGTTTGCCGCCGCTGAGAGGCACGCTCATGCCTTCTTCCAGAACTTCTTCCAGATTTTCCAGCATAGTTTCCAGTGATACTGCCATTTACTTTTCTCCTTTTATTTTAATGGGGATTAAATTCTTTCCAGAATATCGTCTTTGATTTCAGGAAGAACAAATTCTGAAATATCGCCGTCAAATGCTGCAATCTGACGAACAATTGTGGATGAAAGATACATATATTTCTGATTTGTCATCATAAACATAGTTTCCAGGTCAGGGTTGAGAATCTTGTTTGTAAGCGCCTGCTGGAATTCATATTCAAAGTCAGACACAGCACGCAGACCTTTTACCAGTGTCTGTGCACCTTTCATTCTTGCATAGTCGGCCAGCAGACCGGAATAACTGTCCACTTCCAGATTTGGAATATGACCTGTTACACGTTTAATCATATCCACTCTTTCTTCTGTGGTAAATGTAGGTGTTTTTGTTGGGTTTACCAGCACAACAGCAATTACTTTGTCAAAAAGTTTGCCTGTGCGTTCAATAATATCAACGTGACCTTTTGTAATAGGGTCGAAAGAACCCGGAACTATAGCAATTTTCATATCAATACTCCTTCTGGAATTTGGTTACAAAAACTTTTCCATATTTATATTGCTTGACCATTGAAAGACCTTCAATTTCTTTGTCCAGCTTCCAGCCAAGCTCACTCTCTGCCATTATTATACCACCCGGTGCAGTAATTTGGTAGACTTTTTCCATAATTTCATCCAAAATTCCCATATTATATGGCGGATCAAGGAAAATTATGTCAAATTCATCCTTTGAAGAGGACAGATAATCCTGTGCTGACATATTTACAACTCTTGCCTTGTCAAACAGATTGCAGGCTTTGATATTCTTTATTACTATATTTACAGCATCTCTGTTGCTGTCTACAAATACTCCTTTTTCTGCACCGCGGGACAGGCATTCAATGCCCATCTGACCGCTGCCGGCAAAAAGGTCCAGCACCTTTGCACCGGGTACAAGGAACTGTATTGAGGAGAAAATCCCCTCTTTTACCCTGTCGATAGTAGGGCGTGTGGAAAGGCCTTCCAGGCTTTCCAGCTTTGTGCCTCTGGCACTGCCGCTGATTACTCTCATTTAAGATTTCCCTCCTCGTCATGGAAATAGTAATAAATATTTCTGGCATCCTTGTAGCTGATGCCGTCTGCTTCTATAAGCTGTGCCATTTCGGCATTTTTTACATTTGTAACTGTTTTGAATTTCTTCATAAGGTTTTCTGCCTTTTTCTCTCCGATACCGGGTATCTTTGTCAGTGTAACTGCATAGGATTTGGTTTTCCGGGTGCGGCGCTGGTATTCTATGGAGAAGCGGTGAACTTCATCCTGGATTTCTGTTACAAATTTGAAAATGCCTTTGTGCATTGCAATGGCAATTTCACCGTCGCGGCTTACCATAGCCCTTGTGCGGTGCTTTGAATCCTTTACCATACCGAAAACCGGCACATCTTCAAAGGCAGTGCCCTGTATAACCTCCAATACGCTGGATAAATGGCCTTTGCCGCCATCAAGGAAGATAACATCCGGTTTGATACCAAACTGACCCTGTGCCCCTTTTTCAAACTCCTGTATGCGGCGTGTGATGGTTTCCTGCATTGAGGCGTAGTCGTCTGTGCCGGCAACAGAACGTATTTTAAAGGTGCGGTAGCCGCTTTTCTTTGGTTTGCCGTCTTCAAAAACCACCATACCTGCCACACTGGTGCCGTCGCCCCAGTTGGAAATATCATAGCTTTCAATTGTATGGGGGGCTTCCGGCAGGCCAAGCATATTGGCCAGTTCATCAAGAAAGCGCTGGCTTTTGTCCAGACGGCCACTTTCACGGGCAAGACGTTCAACAGCATTGGTGTATGCCATTTTGACGATTTTCAGGTTTTCGCCCTTCTGTACGTAGGAAACATTGACTTTCCTGTCAGATTTTTTCTGAATATATTCCACAATGTCTTCGTCCATTGGCATTGCGTCCAGCAGAACATTTTTAGGTGGCTGTTCTGTGGAATAGAACTGGACAAGGAATTCGTCTCGCACATCGTCCATATTTTCTTCACCGAAGAAAACGTGTTCCTTCTTATCCATCAGCCTGCCGTTACGGAAACGGAGAACTGCCACGCAGCAGTTTTTGCCGCTGCCTGCAACTGAAATAAAGTCGTGGCTCTGCAGGCTGTCATTGACCACATTCTGCCCTGCTGACAGTTTGTTGATTGCGTTTATCTGGTCACGTATAAGGGCGGCTTTTTCAAAATTAAGCTCTTCTGCAGCTTCTTCCATCTGCTGCTGCAATACTTCGATTATCTTTTCAGTATCCTGCTTTATAAAGCGGACTGCACTTTCGATTATATCATTGTAGTCCTGCCGGCTGATTTTGCCCCTGCAGACCCCCATACACTTTTTGATGTGGTAATTCAGGCAGGGACGTTCCTTGCCAAAATCGCGGGGAAATACGCGGTTGCAGGTAGGCAGGCGGAATATCTGCTGGGCAGTGGACACCATTTCCCTTACAGCAAAACTGGACATATACGGCCCCAGATATTTGCTGTCATCAAGAACCTGGAATTCCGCTGTGATACGGGGGAAAGGCTCTTTGGATATTTTTATAAAGTTATAGCCTTTGTCATCCTTCAGAAGGATATTGTATTTTGGGCTGTGGAGTTTTATCTGACTGCACTCCAGAGTGAGTGCCTCGAACTCTGAGTTGGTTACGATAACATCAAAGGAAAATGCGTTATCAACCATCTTCTGCACCTTTGGCAGATGTTCGTTGCCCTCTTTGAAATATTGACTTACTCTTTTTTTCAGCTCCTTTGCCTTGCCGATATAGATGATTTCATCATTTTTGTCGCGGATAATATATACCCCCGGCAAAAGCGGCAGGCTGCGGGCTTTTTCGTAAAGTTCCTGCTTTGTCATTTAAGCTCCTGACGGGCGATTCGTGAGTCGCCCCTGCGTAATATATACAATAAAACTCCGATAAGTATTATCAGATATATAATTATTATATATCAATAATGTGATAAAAGTATATAAAAAATACCGCCCGTATGCGCCTTACTGGCGCACCGCAGGCGGTGTATTTTACTATTGATTAGTCAGCAAAACCGGAGTTTACCAGTTTAACAAGAGCTTCAACTGCTGCTTCTTCATCCTGACCATCAGCGATAACTCTGATTGTTGTACCGCCTACGATACCCAGGGACAGAACGCCCAGAAGGCTCTTTGCGTTAACTCTTCTTTCTTCTTTTTCTACCCAGATGGATGATTTGAATTCATTAGCTTTCTGGATAAAGAAAGTAGCTGGACGAGCGTGTAAACCTACCTGATTTTCAACTGTAACATCTTTGTAAAACATTATATAATCTCCTCATAAACAGTATGATTTTTTATTTTTCGATACGCATTTATTTTATAACAATCTCTAAAAATAGTCAACAAATTTAGGATAAATTATCTATTATGACTATGATTGTCATAAGAGCCTGCATTAAAGTTTGTATATTTTGCCACTTACTTTTCAACATCTTTGTCTGTTTTAAATAACTTGGCATAAAGGTCCGGTCTTTTGGCTTTTGTGCGGTTGATTGAGTCCTGTTTTCTGTACTCTTTTATGTTCTTTTCATGACCTGACAAAAGCACATCCGGCACCGTTCTGCCGTGCCATTCGTAAGGGCGTGTATACTGGGCATGTTCCAGCAGACCGTTGAAATGGCTTTCTTCTGTAAAGCCTTCTTCGCTTTTCAGCACACCCGGCAGCATACGGCACACAGCATCTGTGATAACCAGCGCAGGCAGTTCACCGCCTGTGAGAACATAGTCACCGATGGATATTTCCATATCAGCAATCTCTTCTATTATGCGCTCGTCAATGCCTTCGTAATGGCCGCATACAATGGTAATGTTTTCCTTTTTGGAAAGCTCAATGGCCAGCTGCTGGTCAAAAACCTTGCCCGCTGCTGTGGTAAAAATAACAAAAGGTTTTGAATTGCTTTCCTCTGCTATAACCCTGCAGCAGTCATAAACCGGCTGTGCCTGCATTACCATGCCGTGACCGCCACCATATGGTGTATCGTCCACGTTTCTGTGCTTGTTCAGAGTGTAATCTCTGATATTGTATGTCTTTATTTCCACTTTGCCTGCATTTTTTGCACGGCCGATAATGCTGGTGTTGATAACAGCATCGCACATTTCCGGAAATAAGGTTGCAATATTAATCCTCACTGAACATACCCTCTATAACTTTAATTCTGATTGTTTTAGCGTCAATATCTGTACCCATAAGAAATTCTTCTACAGCCGGAAACATATGTTCATTGCCGTTTTTGTCCTGAATGTAGTATATATCGCTTGCCCCCAGATTTTTAACATCTGTGATTTCACCGATTTCTTCTTCAGTTTCGTGGTTGATTACCTTGCAGCCGATAAGGTCTGCAATAAAGTAAAAACCTTCTTCCAGTTCAATTTCATCCCTGTCCAGATAAATAACCTGTCCGATAAGATTGCGGGCAAGTTCCGGATTGTCAATGCCGTCAAACTGGATAAGAACCATACCCTTATGTGTTCTTACACTGGATGCGCGCAGACGCTGATAGTGCATTTTATTCTTTTTGATATAAAATGTGTCAAACTCTTCCAGGAATTCCGGATAGTCTGCCCACGGATAAACCTTTACCTCACCATGGATACCATGGAGAGAAACAATTTCACCAGTTTCAATGTAATTCATACTGACCTCTGTAATAAGTATAAATCATCATACAGTATTCCCTGTACATGATATAAAACACGGGTGCTTTCATAGCTGGAAGCACCCGATAACTTTTTAGTCTATTTCCACAACTACCTTTTCACCGGAACGGTTTGCGGCAGCTCTAACAACTGTGCGGATAGCTTTTGCAATGCGTCCCTGTTTGCCGATAACTCTGCCCATATCGTCAGCAGCTACTGACAGGTGATATACTGTTACACCTTCAGCATTCTTTTCGTCTGCTGTAACTGTAACTGCAGCTTTATCTTCTACAAGGCCTCTTGCAATGTTAACCAATAATTGTTCCATTACAGGCCTCCGGAATTAGATAATGTTGTTTTTCTTCAGAAGAACTTTAACTGTATCTGTTGGTTGTGCACCGTTAGCAATCCAAGCTTTTGCTTTTTCAGCATCGATAGAAACCATTGCAGGTTCTTTTGTTGGGTCATAAGTACCGATTTCTTCGATAAATCTGCCGTCTCTTGGGAAACGGGAATCAGCAACTACTACACGATAGAAAGGAGCTTTTTTAGCACCCATACGACGAAGTCTAATTTTTACAGCCATCTCTTTTACCTCCATAAGAATTCTTCTATATCAAACGCTGTGCGTTAAATATACTGAATATTCTGTGTCTGTTATATTGATATAATTATTTTTTATCTGCCTCTCAGCATTCTGCTGAAGGCTTTTGGATTTTTTGTGAACTGTCTCATCATTTTCTGCATCTGCTCAAACTGACGAAGCAGTCTGTTGACATCCTGCACCTGTGTGCCGGAGCCCCGTGCTATTCTTCTCTTTCTCTTGGCATCGATAATGGAAGGTTTTTCCCTTTCTTTCTTTGTCATAGAGCAGATAATAGCCTCTATTCTTTTCAGCTCTTTTTCAGCTGCTTCTTCATCATCAGCGCTGATCTGGCCGGCACCCGGCATCATTGACAGCATTGATGATACACCGCCCATTTTTTTAACCTGACGGAACTGTTCCAGCATGTCGTTCATGTCGAACTTGTTCTGCATCATTTTCTTGGCAGTTTCTTCGGCAGCTTTCTGGTCTACCTGGTCCTGTGCTTTTTCAATAAGTGTCAGCACGTCGCCCATGCCCAGAATTCGGCTGGCCATACGGGATGGATGGAAAGCTTCAAGATCGTCCAGCTTTTCACCGGTACCCACAAATTTGATTGGTTTACCTGTTACAGCCTTTACGCTGAGAGCGGCACCGCCTCTGGTGTCACCATCCATTTTTGTGATGATAACGCCGTCAAGACCGATTGTCTCGTTGAACTGTTTTGCAACATTTACAGAGTCCTGACCTGCCATAGCGTCAATTACCAGCAGAGTTTCTGATACCGGTACTGTAGCCTTAATGTTTGTCAGTTCTTCCATAAGCTGCTGGTCGATATGCAGACGACCGGCTGTGTCCAGGATAAGGATATCGTTGCCGTAATCCTTTGCGTGGTTGTATGCATTTTTTGCCACAACTACCGGGTCTGTTTTGCCCATCTGGAAAACAGGAACACCTGCCTGTTTTGCCACGATTTCCAGCTGTTCGATAGCTGCAGGACGGTAAATGTCCAGCGCTGCCACCAATGGTCTGTGTCCCTGTTTGAGATACAGTTTGGCAAGCTTTGCAGTATGTGTAGTTTTACCTGCACCCTGCAGACCGCACATCATAATGATTGTAGGCCCTTTATTGGCAAACTTGATACGGGCATTTTCATTACCCATAAGAGCAGTCAGCTCTTCGTTTACGATTTTGATAACCTGCTGTGCAGGTGTAAGGCTGTTCATAACCTCTGCGCCAACTGCGCGGGCGCTTACAGTTTTGATAAAGTCCTTTGCCACCAGCATATTTACATCCGCTTCCAGAAGTGCAATACGCACTTCACGCATGGCCAGCTTGATATCGTCTTCGGTAAGTTTACCTTTGCCTCTCAGCTTTTTAAAGGCGTTGGACAGTTTCTGACTCAATGATTCAAATGCCATCTTGCGCCCTCCTTAACCGTTGGACAAATCATCACAGATTTGCATAATTCTGTTTGCAGACTTTGTGATTTCATCGTTTGTTGTGTAAGATGCAATATTGTAGAATGAAATATTCTGTGCCAATGTCTTGATCTGTTCCACACCTTCGATAAGATCACGGTATTTTGCGGCAAAACCAATCTGGCCTTCCAGCTGAGTGAGGATTGTTTCCCCTCTCTTTATGGCATCTCGCACACCCTGGCGGGTGATATTGAAGTTGTCCGCAATTTCTGAAAGGGATAAATCCATGTTAAAGTACTGCTGCATCATATCTCTCTGTTTTTCTGTCAGCACTTCGCCGTAAAAATCCAGCAGATATGACATTTCAAGATTCTTTGACATTGTTTCTCTCCTTTCCGTAAAGTGTATTCACTTTACAACGCTACTAATTATAATATATTAAGGGTGTAAAGTCAAGTACTTTCTTGCAAAAACTGCATAAAAATTTGATATATTTTTTATATAACAGCTACAAATAATTTAGCGCTATATTGATATTGTATGCAAAAAATTGCTGCCGTAAAAATACGGCAGCATTAAGTATAAAAATCTGATTATTTACAGAATTTGTTTACATAGTTTTCGATACACTGGGCGATAATCTGTTTTGCAACATCTGCACCCTGTACTTCATTAACAACTGTGTCTTTGCCTTCCAGTGCTTTGTAAACTGTGAAGAAGTGTCTCATCTCTTCAAAAATGTGTGGTGGAAGTTCAGAAATATCTTTGTATGTGTTGTATGTCGGGTCGCTGAATGGGATAGCAATGATTTTTTCGTCGCCTTCGCCATTGTCCATCATAGAGATTACGCCGATTGGGTAAACTCTTACCAGGGAGGCAGAACGGATAGTTTCACTGCAGATAACCAGAACGTCCAGAGGGTCTTTGTCATCGCCGTATGTGCGAGGAATAAGACCGTAGTTTGCAGGATAGTGTGTGGATGTGTGCAGAATTCTGTCCAGAATGATATGACCTGTTTCTTTGTCCAGTTCGTATTTGTTTTTGGAGCCTTTTTCGATTTCGATTACAGCGATAAAGTCATCAGGTGTAATTCTTTTTGGGTTTATATCGTGCCAGATGTTTGACATAAGTATAATCTCCTTCAAATTAAATTCATTACTTATATAATAACATAAATATGGTTAAAATCAATGAGAAAAGTGTGAACAATATATTATGTCATACAGTAACACTGCCCCTATTGTAAATTGTTTTTTACCCTTACTTCCACTTCATCAAAAAAGCAGAGTTTGTAATAACCGCCACAGAACCGGCATTGTGCACCAGTGCGCCGAGAACAGGATTCAGCACACCGCTGATTGACAGCACAACTGCAAGTAAGTTCAGCCCCATTGAAAAAATAAGGTTCATTTTTATGGTTGTCATCATACGTTTTGAAAGTTTCAGAAGATGTGGCAGTTCCCTGATTTCATCATCCACAACTACAATATCTGCGGCATCCACTGCAATATCGCTGCCTACACTCCCCATTGCTATGCCTACAGAGGCCAGTTTCAGTGATGGTGCATCGTTGATGCCGTCACCAATCATACATACAGACTGACCGTTGTCCAGCATTTCTTTTATATATGTCATTTTATCTTCCGGCAGGCATCCGGCTTTGTATTCCTGTATACCTGTCTGCTGTGCAATATATGCGGCAGAATTGTGGTTGTCACCTGTCAACAATACAGTTGTCATGCCTGTATCGCTGATTTTTCTGATAAGTGCAGGGCTTTCATCCCTTACTGTGTCTGAAAGCACTATATAGCCTGCATACTCATCATCAACAGCAATATAAACGATGGTGCTGCCATTGTTAAGATATTCATCTGTTTCTTCCAGAACGGCATTATCTACTGTAATACCGTTTTCAACCAACAATGTAAGGTTGCCAATAATAACTTTTTTATCGTCTATACGGGCTGATATGCCCCGACCCAGCAGCATTACAAAATCGTCTGCACTTCTCAGAGGCTGTGTATATTTTTCTTTATAAGATGTTACAACAGCTTTTGCCAATGGATGTTCAGACATTGCTTCTGCAGATGCTGCCATATTGAACAGAGTTTCTTCATCTGTGCCGTCTGCAGCCTTTACCTTTATTACAACAGGCTTGCCGTAAGTCAGTGTGCCTGTTTTGTCAAAGGCGATTTTGTCAACTTTTGACAGACGTTCCAGTGCATCGCCTTCACGTACAAGGAAGCCATGACCGGTGGCATTGCCTATTGCGGCGATAATTGCAGTAGGTGTTGCCAATACAAAAGCACAAGGGCAGAAAACTATCAGCACTGTGGCTGCCCTGATAAGCTGGCCGGTAAATATCCATGTTGCCACAGCAGTAAGGAATGATATAACAACAATCCATGTTGCCCATCTGTCTGCCAGACCAACGATTTTTGCCTTGCCTGCATCTGCTGACTGTACCAGTCTTATCATTCTCTGAATAGAGCTGTCTTCGCCTACTTTGGTTGCCACCATTTCAAATGAGCCGAACTGATTCAGCGTACCGCTGGAAACTTCATCACCTTCGGCTTTATCCACAGGTATTGGTTCGCCTGTCATTACTGCCTGGTTAACCGATGTTTTACCCCGGATGATTCTGCCGTCTACCGCTATAGTTTCACCCGGAAGCACACGGAGTATGTCCCCCACAGCCACTTCCTGTGCAGGTATTACTGTTTCCACTCCGTTTCGCAGTACTCTTGCAGTCTGTGGTGTCATATTTACCAGCTTTTCAATACTTGCTTTTGCTCTTTCAGATGTGATATCTTCCAGCAGGGCACCCAGCTGCATAATAAAAGCTACTTCGCCGGCTGCAAAGAATTCTCCCAGATACACAGAAGCAATCAGAGCCATGGAAACCAAAAGGTCAGCCTTTATATCAAATTCAGTTGCCAAACCGATAAAAGTATCCATAAGAATAGGTGTACCGCACACAATAATTGCTATCCAGGCAATATCAAAAGGCAGGATGTTGATTTTTGCCAGACTCATAACCAGTGAAACTGCACCTATTACAAGCAAAGTGATATCTTTCTTCAATCCGCCGATTTCCAATAAATTTTCCATTTTTTCAGCCAATGATTTCATAATATTGTCCTCCCTGTATTATTCAACAGATGCCAGATATGTTCCGGCAGCCATAATTGCAAGTGCTATAATAAAAATCAGCGACGGTGTTTCTGCAAAAACCACCAATGACAAACCTGCGCCGATAAATGGCGATACAGCATAAAATGCGCTTGTTTTTGCCGCACTAAGATAACGCTGTGCATATATGTAAAAATAAATGCTTAGCCCATATGCCACAAAGCCCAGCAGCAGTGCCACAGCTATATATGGCAGATATGTGTATCTTTCGCCGATGACAAGTGAAATTACCACAGAACCTGCACCGGAACACAGTCCTTTGATAATTACTATCTCTGCAGGGTTTTTGCTTGACAGCATTCTGGTACAGTTGTTTTCCAGCCCCCAGCATATACAGGCCAGAAGTACAAACAGCGAACCTGTTGAAAAGGAAAAACTGCTTAAATCTTCAAAAGACAGCAGCATACTGGCTATGGAAACCAATGCAATAGCCGCCCACAGGCGTGGTGTAATCTTTTCTTTGAAAACAACCAGTGCAATAATTGCAGTGGCCACAATTTCAAAGTTGTTCAGCAGAGACGCATTGGCAGCACTGCACATTGTCAGCCCTATCATCAATGATATAGGGGCGGCAATATCCAGCACAACTATACCTATTGTATAGGGCAATTCTTTTCTGGTAAGGGGCTGTTCATCGCTGTCTTTTTTAACTTTGTTAAGTATAAACATACCTGTGCCTGCGCCAAGATATAAAAGTCCCGCAAGAAATGTGGATGGTATTTCCCCCAGCAGCAGCTTTGATACCGGTGCATTCAGCGCATACAGTGCCGCCGCAAGCACAGCGTAAAAAATTGCTTTTTTGTTCATTGTTTTATTGACCTTTGCATAAAATTCCGCTACAATATATTCAATACAAAACATATTGTTCGATAAAATAATAATATTATCAACCGCTGACCAAAACAATAATCAAAATTTCAGCTATGGAAGATACTGAACATTATCAAAAAATTGTACGGAGTAAGTATGGACAGAAGACAACGGAAAACCAGAAAATCAATATTTGCCGCATTCAACAGACTGCTGGAAAACAAAAAATTTGAAGAAATCACAGTGCAGAATATCATTGATGAAGCGGACATCGGCCGCAGCACTTTTTACGCCCATTTTGAGACTAAATATGAATTGATTCATGCAATGTGCAACGATATTTTTCACCACGTATTCAACGAACGGCTGCCACAGGAAGCATTATCGGATTATTCAAAAGGTCTGCGGAATCTGGAACTGAAACTGGGACATATTCTGTTTCATCTGAAAGACAACAATAAAAATCTGAAAGGATTATTGAAAAGTGACAGCAGTGAACTTCTGTTCAGATATATCAGAGAATATCTGAATGAGCTTTTCAGCAAATATCTGGATGAATTCAACACAGAAATTCCTGTTGATTTTCTGCTGCACCATCTTTCCGGCTCTTTTATAGAAACCATACGCTGGTGGATGAATCAGGAAACCAGCTATTCGTCATATCAGGTTGCATCCTTCTTTATGGCGGCAATCAGCAAATAAAAAAGCCCTGCCATAAGGCAGGGTATTTTTGTTATATTTCAAGTTTTACTTTTTCAACTGTGCAGATGTCAGCAGGGTTCAATGTCATAAGATACCGTGGCATTTCCTGTTTTGTCATTCCATCAGGTGCTTTGAAATTCATTTTCACCTTCACGCCTTCGCCGGTTGCTCTGCGCACTAGATACATTGCTTTTGTGTCAGCCAGTTTGATTTCAAGGTTTTTCTTACCGATTGTACAGCCTGTTACACACTGAACAGCATCAGTCATACAGCTCTGGAATTCCACTCTGCAAAACAGGTTTTCATTTGGGAGTGCTTCCAGCTGCTGCATTGCAAACACCGACAGAATATAGCCCATTGTTATACCACCACATAAATGACCGTGGAATTTTATGCAGTCTTCATAGCTTGTGTATTTACTTTTATCCATAATAGTTCTCCTGTAAAATAATTATTCTATAATTTAATAATATTATTTTTAAAGTTGTCGGACAATAAATAAAAATTACAAAATATATGTTAATGTACAAATAATGGTGTTTTGTATTATAACTGATTTGTTTTACGCCACGTCCTTGTTGCCTTGCCTGCGCCCGCTTATAGCAGGTATCTGCACCAAGTCGGTACCTGTGTGCCGGCAAGGGCAGACAGGCAAAGTTGTCTTTGGACAACAGGTTCGAATCCCGCTTATAAAATAAATAACCCCAGACTTTTGTCTGAGGTTATTTATTGGTTGGACTAGCGGGATTCGAACCTGCGGGATGACGGAGTCAAAGTCCGTTGCCTTACCACTTGGCGATAGCCCATTATGAAAAAAGCACCTTTTTTCAAAGGTGCTTTTTTATGGGGTGGAAGATGGGATTCGAACCCACGGTCTCCAGTGCCACAAACTGGCGCTTTAACCAACTAAGCTACATCCACCGCATCTGGCGCGCTTGAAGGGACTCGAACCCCTGACCCACTGCTTAGAAGGCAGTTGCTCTATCCACCTGAGCTACAAGCGCAAATCTCGATTGCCTAATTATAATATCACAGGCAGGACACAATGTCAAGCAAAATTTTCAAATATTTTTTATATTTTTTCCAATAATATAAAAAAACTGATTTCTACAGGAGTTTTCTATTATGACCAAAAACGAAAAACACCAGCTTGCAAAAAAGATTATCCGGCTTACAAATGAAGAAGTAGACGAGGAACATTTTATCCATCAGTTGCTTGAGGAAAGTACATTATACAATATTTATGAAGATGACAATCCATCTTTTGGGCGGCGTGCAGCCGACAAACTGGCCCGATTTGCAGGCTCCTGGGCTTTTGTGATATCCTTTGCCCTTTTTCTTACAGGCTGGATTATGGCCAATATCCTGCTGCTGAAGCCCCCCTTTGACCCCTATCCTTTTATACTGCTGAACCTGCTTTTGTCCTGTCTGTCGGCACTGCAGGCACCGCTGATAATGATGAGCCAGAACAGACAGGAAGAAAAGGACAGAAAGCGCAGTGAAGGTGATTACAAGATAAACCTGAAAAGTGAAATCATCATAGAAGATATGCACTATAAACTGGACGCCATAATCGCAAGACAGGGTGAAATACTGAAATATCTGTCTGATAAAAAGTAGTTTTCACACTATTTTAACAGGCTATATGGTACAATTATTTCAAATGGGGTGATTGTATGAAAAAGAGTTATAAAGGCCTGTGGATATGGACAGTCTGTTTTCTTGCAGGTGAAGCGCTTCTGCCGTTTTTGCCTGTAAAAAATACAGCGATGATAACCAATTTAAGCATACTGTACTGCACCGCTGCAATTACTGTGCTGATATATATCACCTACAGATACGATAAAATATACTGGATAAACGGCGTGATTTTTGAAGACGCAGAAAAAATGACAAGGCAGCAGAGAGATGAATTCACCTATGCACATTTTGTAAAATTCAGAAACTGTTTTACTGTTCACCTTTTATTTGCAGTTGCTGCCCACTTTTTTGATTTTCCAATATGGGCAATAATTACTCTGCCTATGATATTGCTGATTGTGACAGCTATATCCACAATTAAAATAAAAATAGAATAAATATATATACAACTTAAAAAGCCAAGCTGAACTATACAGCCTGGCTTTTATGATTGTTGTACTATCGGACCAATTGGAATTTATCGAACAGAAAGGGTTTCGGGGAAATACACCCTGAAAAGTTATCGTCGCGTACGGCGACGGGCTAAAGCCCCTCTTGTCTGCTCGTAACTTTCCCTTCCTCCGCTTCCCTTTACCCGCCACCGGCGGCGGTCAGCTCCGTCACCCGAATAATAATAGCGTAGTCTGCGGAGAGCAAAAATATTTCAAGGGCTTTAGCAGGTTGAAATATTTTTGCGAAAATCGCGAAGAAATTTGTCGAGCGAGTGAGCGAAGCGAATAAGGTTTCAAATTTCCGCGATTTATAGCAGACGCAGCATTCCACACTTGTGCAGCGTTGGGGGTGAGCGAAGCGAATTGGCGGTTTGCC
>JAFULT010000141.1 GCA_017483145.1 Oscillospiraceae bacterium
AAATGTTTATGCTGATTTTGGGCTTAAACAGGCATATTCCAGAGACAAAAATTCGTTCAGCTATTTCTATAAGCTGACAGATAAAGTTACATTGCTGGCACTCGATACCAACCGCGGTGGCGGTACCGGTGTGGCAGGGGCTGACACTGTTGCCTGGATAGAAAAAGAACTGTCAAAAATGAAAGAAGGCACTAAACTTATTGTTCTGACACATCAGACCTTGCTTGATCATTTTCCATCAGAAGATTTTTCAAACCAGTATTCTATAATCAATAATACAAAGCTGACAGAAATATTCAGTAAATATGGAATAGCCCTTAATTTAAGCGGGCATATTCATACCCAGCATTTGCTTGCTGAAAATAATATTACTGATATTGCAACAGAAAGTATGGCCGTGATGCCATATAATTATGGAGTAATTACAGTTAACAGTGAAAAAATTACCTATAAAACACAGCCGGTACAGGTGGAAAAGTGGGCCGCAGAGACAGGACAGACGGATGAAAATCTTTTGAACTTTGACAGATATTCAGAAGATTTCTATATGCAGTCACAGATAAACAGAACAATAGATACAATTATTGAAGCCGGAGTTTCACAGGAAGACCGGCAGCTGTTGGCAGAATTTTTTGCGGAGCTTAATGTATATTATTTCCCTGGTGTTGTTGATGAGGCATATGATTACCTGATTACAACAGACGGATATAATGCATGGCTTGAAAAAGGGAAGAATCTGTGGCATTACCAGTATGTAATTGCCCGAATGGAAGAAGGCGCCCGTGGAATCAGCCACAGCAAATGGGAAAAGACTTTTAATTGACAGGAGATAAATTTATGAAACTTTTTATTGCTTCAGACTTGCACGGTTCAGCATATTATTGTGAAAAAATGCTGGAATGTTATAAAAATGAAAATGCAGACAAGCTTGTATTGCTGGGGGATATACTTTATCACGGCCCAAGGAATGATCTGCCAAAAGAATATGCACCTAAAAAGGTTATCGAAATGCTGAACAATATCAAAGACGAAATACTTTGTGTGCGCGGTAACTGTGATACAGAAGTTGACCAGATGGTGCTGCAGTTCCCGATACTTGCAGACTATGCATTCCTTTACTGGAAAGACAAAATGGTTTTTGTTACACACGGCCATAATCATAACCTTAAAAATCTGCCGATGCTAAAAAAAGGGGATATCCTTCTTCATGGGCATACACATATCCCGGCCTGTGAAAAAACAGAAATATGTACATATGTAAACCCTGGTTCTGTTTCTATTCCGAAAGAAAACAGCCGGCACAGCTATATAATTTTGGATGATAATGGTATCAGTTTCAAAAATCTTGATGGTGAAACATATAAAACTGTTGCATACGGGGATCTGTAATGTCTGGTTTATATAAAAGTATTTTTGAGATGGTAAAAGCTGTACCGGAGGGTATGGTTACCACATATGGCCAATTGGCAGCCAAAAGCGGCAATCCTCGCCGCAGCAGAATTATAGGCGGTGCTATGGCCAGATGTAATGATTCTTCGGTGCCGTGCCACAGGGTTGTGCGCAAAGACGGCAGTCTTCCATCATCTTTTGGTATTGGCGGCAGGGAATATCAGCGTTTCCTGCTGGAAAATGAAGGGGTAACCTTTCTTGCTGACGGCAGGGTAGATATGGGAAAGCACCTGTGGACTTTATAAAACAAACACCCTTTGGAGATTTACCAAAGGGTGTGTTTTTATTTCTTTCTGTATCCTGTTTTATAGTCCACCTGATTTATAAGTGGTTCATCATTGACATATCTGCTGGCGTTTTCAATTATAATTGCTTCAATTCCGTCAATTGTTTCCTGTGCGTGATAGCCGCCGGAAACATGTGGTGTGATAATAACATTTTCCATTGTCCATAATGGATGGTCTGAAGGCAACGGTTCCGGATTTGTTACGTCCAGTATGGCACCGCCAATCAGCTTATTCTGCAAGGCATATGTAAGTGCATTGGTATCAACTGCATTGCCTCTGCCTACATTTATAAGCAGCGCATCATTTTTCATAAGTTTAAACTGATACTCTGATATAATATTCTGAGTCTGTGATGAATTGGGCAGGCAAAGAGCTATTATATCCATCTGTGGCAAAAGTTCATCAAGCATATCAAGAGTACCAATACTTTTGATATAATCCGGAACAGCAGTGACTGTACGTTTGATGGCATATATTTCTGCCCCAAGAGCATTCATTTTTTCAGCGAACTGTCCACCTATATCTCCAAGCCCTGCAACAAGAACTTTGCTGCCTCTTATAGTTTTTACAAAACCCATATCAAGCCATTGCCCACGGCTCTGATTGTCGCGGTACAGATGAAATTTTTTTGTAAAAGACATTACTCCTGCAATCATATATTCAGCAATGGCGTGGCCGTATGCTCCTGTAGCATTTGTAAGAACAGTTTTATCCTTATCAATATATTTACAGTTTGCATATGAATCTGCACCGGATGAAGCCAGCTGCAACCATTCAAGATTTTTACATTTTTTCAGTGTATTCAGACTTGGATTGCCGATAATAGCGGTTGCGGTTTCAAGCTCATAGTCCGTAAAAGGTGCAGGGGTGTATTTTTCACCGTTTCTGATTATTAATTCACATCTGTCTTGCATAATATTACATATTTTCTGCAAGCTTTTATCAGATAATGGTGTTCTTAACAGACATTTTTTCTTCATTGATGCCTCCAAATGTACATATGTATAGCTGTTTTATACAGTTTGCAATAAGAAACTGTCAAGATTTTTTTGAATTGTTTAAAATGACAATAATTCTGTTATGATAAAGTTTAACAAAAATTGATTATAATATCAAGATAAAATTATGCATAATGCTGCTATTTAATATTTTGTTCACAGATTGCACACAACTCAATTTATATAAAATAACAATAATTTATTTTTTAACAATCTTTTATTTGTGCAATGTTACAAAAAGTGCAAAAAAATGCAAAAAAAGTTTTTTATTGACTATCGGTGACAAAAGTAGGATAATGTATCCATATTAAAATTTACTGTACAATTAGTCCATGATTACAGTATATTTTGATATTCAAAAAATACATTCAGGTTAATCCTAAAGGGAGGTGATCATTGGTGAAAAGCGACATTAGCGACATTAGAATTCTACGACTACCGTTCCGACTATGTGGTATTATTAATGTGAACCTTGAAAATTTAATATGTCTTTTTAAGCCAGTGACTTATCCGATCCTTTTAAAGGAATTTTAACTTTTTTATTTTTTGAATTTTATTGATAGAGAGGAATTATATTATGACTTGGACTCCAATGATGTGTTTCGCCGTTATCGCATTTGCGTTTGTAATCGGTGAATTTCTTTCCCGTAAAACCAATGGTTTCGTATCATCCATGGTTTTCGGTTGTTTCGTAGCTATGGGCCTTTTCTGGTCCGGTGCAATCCCTGCAACAATCGCAGTTGATTCCACACTTCTCCCAACACTTAATGCAACTGGCGTTGCAATGCTGCTGGTTAATATGGGTACTTCCATTGAAATCGAAGACCTTCTGGCTGAATGGAAAACAGTAGTTGTTTGCTGTGCTGGCCTTGTAGGTATCGGTGTTCTGGCTTTTACAGCTGGTACAATGCTGTTTGGCAGAGAATATGCTCTTACAGCTGCTCCGGTTGTTTCCGGTGGCGTTATCGCATTCCAGATCGTTTCTGAAGCTGCTAACGTTGCAGGTAAACCAGTATTTGCAGGTTTTGCTGCTCTGGTTCTTGCATTCCAGTCAATGGTTGGTATGCCAGTTGCTTCTTTCTGTCTCAAAAAAGAACTTATCAGTGCAAAAGCTAAAGGTATGTTCTCCGGCGAATCAGAAAAGAAAGCTGCATTCAAACTTCCTGAAACAAATCTTTTCAAAACTCCAGATGCTGCTTCTGACACATCTACACTTAAATTCTTTAAACTTGCTGTAGTTGCAGTTTGCGGTTACCTGCTTTCTACATACGTGCTGACATTCCTTAATGTTAACATTATGTACCTGCTTGTAGGTATCGTTGCAAAGAAAATCAATTTCCTGCAGAAAAATGCTCTTAAAGAAGCAGGCGGTTACGGCTACATTATGCTGTGTATGTACGCTCTTACATTTAACGGCTTTGCATCAGTTTCTCCAACAGATGCACTTAACTTTATCCTTCCACTTATCGGTTGTCTTGTTCTTGGTGTTATCGGTATCGCTATTATGGCTCTTATCGCTGGCAAAATCGTTGGTTACAATCCATACGTTTCTATCGCTTGTGGTGTTACAGCTCTGTTCGGCTACCCAGGTACAGAAATTCTTTCAAATGAAGTTGTTGCTTCCATGACAGAATTCACAGCTGAAGAAAAAGAAAAAGCTCTGAACTACATTATGCCAAAAATGATCGTTGGTGGTTTCACAACAGTTACAATCGCTTCTGTTGTATTCGCTGGTATCATCGCACCACTTATTTTCTAATTTTTGTTTGACTTAAAAAGACAGGTTTTCATACCTGTCTTTTTGTTTATTATTTCTTAAGGAGAAAAATTATGTCTTGTAAAGTATTAAAATGTTCAAAAATGTTCGACGCTGAAAACGAAAAAGTTCTGGAAAATGTTATGGTCTTTGTGAAAGACAATATTATTGAAAAAGTTTGCCCATGGACAGATGAAACTGAAGGCTACGAAGTAGTGGATCTTACAGACAAATTTGTTACACCTGGCCTTATAGACTGCCATGTTCATCTTTCTTCCAATGGTGAAGCAAACCCTGTATCCGGTCAGAAAACTCTTGGTGACCACGCATTCTTTATGATGAGAATGGCACAGGAAGACCTGATGGCTGGTTTTACATCCCTGAGAACAGTTGGTGACCCGGGATTTAACGATGTGGCATTGAGAAATGCCATTGACAGAGGCGAAGTTGTTGGCCCAAGACTTATGGTTTCCGGTCCTTGTATCGGCACAACAGGCGGCCACGCAGACAGCCACTACAATCCATACATTACAGAATCTCCTGTAGCAGGTTCCGGCAATATTGCTGATGGTGCAGACGCTATGCTCCAGGCTGCAAGATATAATGTAAAACATGGCGTTGATGTTCTGAAATTTATGTCAACAGGCGGTGTTATGAGTAAAGGTACAACTGTTGGTGCACAGCAGATGACTTTTGAAGAAATGAAAGCAGTATGTGAAATTGCCAATATGTACGGTGTAATTACTGCAACACATGCACACGGCACAAACGGCATCAAATGTGCTGTAAAAGCCGGTGTAACATCTGTTGAACACGGTATGATGCTGGATGATGAATGTATCGAAGAAATGGCAAAACGCGGAACATATCTTGTTCCTACAATTATTGCAGCAGAAAGAATTATTGTAATGGGTGCAGAAGCAGGTATTCCGCAGTTTATGGTGGACAAAGCAAAACAGGTTCTTGCAAACCATAAAAACGGTGTTACAAAAGCCAGGGCAGCCGGTGTTAAAATTGCATTCGGTACAGACTCCGGTACACCATACAACTTCCACGGCAAACAGGGTTATGAATTCCAGCTTATGCAGGAATTTGGTATTGACCCACTGGAAGCACTTACAGCTGCAACAAAAACAGCATCTGAACTGATGAGAAAACAGGATACTGTAGGTTCAATCACAGCAGGTAAATTCGCTGATATCGTTGCTTTTGACGGCGACCCACGCGAAGATATCACAGCTATGACAAGATGTGAATTTGTTATGAAAAACGGCGTAGTTTATAAAGGCTAATCAGCTACATATATTTTATAGAGGTTATTATTATGAGTAAAAAAGTTCTTAAATGCGGTAAATTTTTTGATTCAGTTAATGAATGTGTAAAAGAAAATGTTTGGGTAGTTGTAGAAGGCAACAGGATAAGCGAAGTTTCTGATGCTGAAGTTTGTTGTGACGGTGCAGAATTTATTGACCTGTCCGATAAATTTGTAATGCCTGGTATGATTGATGCTCATATGCATCTTATGATGAACGGTGAACCTTCTGCTATGGGAGATTTGTATACAAAACGAGATGCAGACTATATGGTTGATATGATTATCAATGCACAGGCAGACCTTATGGCTGGCTTTACAACAATCAGAGATGAAGGCTGTATCGGCTTTGTTGATATTTCTCTGCGCAATGCTATCAATGCAGGTAAAGTATGGGGCCCAAGAATGAAAGTTGCCGGTATGGGTATCGGTTCTACAGGCGGCCATGGTGATAACCCGCTCAGACCTGGTACAGTAATGGCAGGTGGTATGTCACAGGTTGTTGACAGCCCGGACGAAGCAAGAAAAGCTGCAAGACATACAATCAAATACGGCGCTGACCACATCAAACTTATGGCAACAGGCGGTGTTATGTCAGTTGGCGACGAACCAGGTGCACCAGATCTTACATTCGAAGAAATGAAAGCTGCACTTGATATCGCAAATACACACGGCAAATCATCTTCTGCACACGCCCATGGTGCTCTTGGTATCAAATGGGCTGTTAAAGCCGGTATTGCTTCTATCGAACACGGTATGATGATGGATGAAGAATGTATGGACCTTATGGTTGAATATGGCACATATCTTGTTCCTACAATCATCGCTGCATACAGAATTGTAGAATATGGCCAGTATCTGCCGGAAGAAGCTGTAAGAAAAGCTAAAGCCTGTCTTGAAAATCACGGTAAAAATCTTGAAATGTGCCGTGCCAAAGGTGTTAAGATTGCATTTGGTACAGACACAGGTACATATTTCTCACAGCACGGTAAACAGGCATATGAATTTGAACTTATGCAGAAATACGGTAACTTTACAGTTACTGAATCTCTTGTGGCAGCAACAAAATCTGCAGCAGACCTGCTGAAAATGTCTGGTGAAGTTGGCTCTATTGAACCAGGCAAATATGCTGATATCGTTGCTTTCAATGAAAGCCCATATGATGATATTTCAACAATGTGCCGCTGTGCATTTGTAATGAAAGACGGCAAAGTTTATAAAAACTGATTAAATTAAAAATCCCGTGGATTAATTCCACGGGATTTTTTTATGCAAGATTCAGTATTTCAAACTGACCTTCAGAAATATATTTATTTATTTCTGATTCAGAGAATTTATTGTTGCAGATAAGATGGTCTGTTTCAACGCAGAATACAGTATACCCATTGGATACTGCATCATTCAGTACTTCATCATCAATATTGTTTATCATTACAAGCGTATCTTCAGGCAACTGCCCGTTTTTGATAAGCTCATAGGTATCAAGATACAGTGCATCAGCTTTAGGATAGTCAACCCTTGCTTCAAATGCTGTGTTAACAGCGTGCCCGTTACTGCCAAACTTTACAGCGATTTCAATACCGCTGTTGGAAATACCACTGGATATCATAATACATTTATCATATTTTTCGGCAGCATCATCCCATATACTGTTCTTAAGAATTTTTTCATAAACCTGTCCCTGCATATCGCCATCAGAATTGTTAAAGTATGCATGTTTGGAAGCAAGTACATTCTTAAGGTCAAAAAGCTGAATGGATATAAGTAAAACAAGACATATATTTGTAAAATATTTCTTATCAGTTCGGCTCAGTCCATAAAGTATAATCAATGTAATTGAATATACCAACAACCATGTAAATCTGCCATTTGCCCTGAAAACACCAAACAGACCTTCCATCAGTTTTGTGCTGAAGGGGATACGGAAAATCTGTATTTCGTCAAACATTATCCAGTCACCGATTGCGAAAACAAAAAGAGCACCGGTGGAAAAGACAATGCCAAAATATCTATAAATAAATCTGAATACAACTTTTATAATATCTTTTTTATAGTGCAGGATATAAAGCACAGCAGCTACAGGTATAAAAAGCAATATACCAAGGCCAAGGTAGTTAAAACCTTCCGGCTGACCAAGGATATTTGGTCTGACTGGCAAAACCGAAGACCAGTTTGTAAAACCGCGGCTTGAAGGGTTTATGAATGCATTGAGATTCATATTGAAAAATCCATACCCGAAAGAAGACATGGACCCTACACTGTAAAAAGCACCTTCCAAATACCCTGCAGCAAGTGATAATACTATACTTGCAAATATATAAAATATACTGGAGAAATATTTCCTGTCAAAGAAAAACATTTCAACACAGAAGGCAAACATTATACCGAATGTAAATGGCAAATAATACGGATGTATCGAAATGGCAAGCAGATTTATTATGAAAAAGGGCAATACAGCTTTGAAATTGTTTTTACCTTTATTCCTGAAATAATAGTAAAGAGCTGCAAGTATCAGATAATGCGATGTAAGCGCACAATGTCTGAATGCTCTTTCAATCATAACAGGGGATAGTACAAAAACAACAGAAGCCAGAATATCAGTCAGAGTGTTTTTGCTGAAAAGGCTGGACAATAGACCGCCGAATGCACCCTGCAGCATAAAACATAAAAGGCAATATAAGCCAAAATACTGGAATGTCTGCGGAAGAATGCTGCTGAAAAGCTTGAATATTATTGCAAGCAGAGGTATGGAGTCTGTATATGCTACAGTTGTACCATAAGGGTAGGCAATATTTTGTGCCAGACCCAGAGGGAATTGCCA
>JAFULT010000142.1 GCA_017483145.1 Oscillospiraceae bacterium
CCAGGGCAATGCGGTCGCCGCGGCGTATATCAAATGATATGTCAGTACACACAGGGCCATTGCCATAGTCTATTGCAACATTATTGAATATTGCCAGTCTGTCGCTGTGATATGTCAGCTGTGTCAGTTTAAGGCTGTCAGCAGTTTCAATATTCTTCAGCAGGGATGATTTTTCCTCTATGGCCTGCTGCTGGCGGGCCTGCAGAACCTTGGAACGCTTCATCATTTTTTCAGCTTTATGACCTACATAGCCTTTGTCGTAAGCCCCTGTCTTTGAGGCTTCCACCTTTTCAGACCAGTTGGCAGTGCGCCTTGCCGCCTGTTGCAGGCGGCTGATATCCTTTTTCAGTCGTCGGTTCTGTGCCAGTTCCGCCTCCTGCTGCCGCTGGAAATTGGCCATCCAGGACGAAAAATTGCCTTTCTGCAGCTGGATATCAGCCTTATTTACCGACAGTATATGGTCCACACATTGGTCCAGAAAACGGCGGTCGTGAGACACTAAAATAAAGCCTTTTTTCCTTTTAAGATAGGCGGCAACCTTCTGTCTGGCCTTTGTATCCAGGTGGTTTGTAGGCTCATCAATCAGCAAAAAATGTCCTTCATTTAAAAACAGTGCCGCCAGTAAAACCTTGGTCTGTTCCCCGTTGGACAGGGTATCAAAAGGGCGCCACAGCACATCTTCTTCCACATCCAGCAGATTGAGTTCTCTTATAATCTGCCACTGCTGTGCATCAGGGCACACCTGCTCCAATATATGACAGGTCAGCTGGGTTTTATCTTCCACGGAGTATGGAAAACAGTCAAAAACAACCGATGAATTTATACTGCCGCTGTATTCATATTTACCCTGCAGCAGATTCAGAAATGTGGTTTTTCCCCTGCCGTTTCTGCCTACAAACCCCAGTTTCCAGTCAGTATCCAGCTGAAAAGAAACATTTTCAAAAATATTGTCATAGCTGCCGGGATAGGCAAAAGTAACATTTTCAACCCTGATAAGTGACATTTGGCGCTCCTTTCTATATAAAAATAAAAGACTGCAGCAAAACCGCAGCCTTTGGATTATTTACCAGTACAACAGATTGGTCATTACAAATCCTATTGAAAATACAGCAGCCATTGCAAAACCAAAGATTGCAACAATCATTGTTGCTCTGGCCCATGCTCTTCTGTTCATATTTTCCTGCTGTACAAATGCCTGATATATAATGTAAAACAGACCCACCACAGGAATTGATGATATCAGCAGCATCCACACAAAATCAACAGTGGTCAGTGTCTGGTCAACCTGTGACACAGTTTCTTCCTGCAGTACAGGCTGCCGTGACGGTGTATATGTGCTTTGAGTATACATAGGATGCTGTGGAGCATTCCGGCTGTATTCAGACTGGCCGGCATATGGATTTTCTGCAGTTTCTGTATCCGGTTCATACTGTTCTTCAACTGTCAGTGTGATTTTTTCTGTTTCTGCTGTGTCAGTATTTGTATTTACTGCAGCATCTATGGTATAATTTTCTATAGGGTTAACACCTGTCAGATCTGCTTCCAGCCGGGAGATTGTGCTGTTCAATTCATTGATATCAGTTTCTTTCACTGCCGCAGGCTGTGGCTGTACAGGCCGAACTTTTTCTATTTCTGATTTTGGCATACCGCATCCGCCGCAAAAATTTGCTGTCGGGCTGAGCGGGCGCCCGCATCTTGGACAAAACATTCTGATCATCTCCTTTATTATAAATGCATTTTAACACATATATGTGAAAAAATAAAGTAAAATGATGCTTTGTAATGGCAAAATATATATTTTTTTGAAGAAAGCAGGTAATTTATGCTTACAAAAACCATGTTAGCCGCCGTTGATACCGGCGAATACAATATTGACGATTCCATAAAAGAACTGGCCGCTCTGTGCGAAGCGGCTGAACTTGAAGTTGCCTTCAGCATAGTACAGCGCCGTGAAAACCCGGAAAAGAAATATTATCTTGGTGAAGGCAAGCTGGAAGAAGCAAAGCAGCTGGCAGAGGCCAATGAAGTGGAACTGTGTGTTTTCGACTGTGAACTTACAGGCAGCCAGATAAGAAATATTTCCGATTATCTTGGTATTGAAGTAATAGACCGCACAATGCTGATACTGGAAATATTCTCCCGCCGTGCCACAACCAGTGAAGGCAAACTGCAGACAGAACTGGCATTGCTGAAATACCGTCTGCCAAGACTGTCCGGCGTGGGCGTGTCCATGTCCCGCCAGGGTGGTGGCGGTGGCGGCGGTGGTGGTGCCCGCCGCGGTGGCGGTGAAACCAAGCTGGAGCTGGACCGCCGTTATATCCAGGGGCGTATCGACCTTATCAAGCAGAAACTGGCACAGGTGGAAAAACGCAGGGATATTCTCAACAACCAGCGCAAGAAGAACGATGTTCCTGTCATTGCTCTTACCGGTTACACCAACGTGGGCAAATCCAGCCTGCTGAATGCCCTTACCGGCAGTGAAATATTTGAAAAGGATATGCTTTTTGCCACTCTGGACCCTACCGCAAGAAAACTGGTTCTGCCAAGCGGACAGACTGCTATCCTTGTTGACACAGTTGGCTTTGTCAGCAGACTGCCCCATAAGCTGGTGGAAGCTTTCAAATCCACATTGGAACAGGCAAAATATGCAGACATTATTCTGAATGTATGCGATATTGCCAGTGAAGACAGGGAACTGCAGCTGGAAATCACACAGGGTGTTCTAGCTGAAATAGGCTGTGAAATGGAAAATGTAATCACAGTTTACAACAAATACGACAAAGAGCACGATATGCCTGCACCGCCGGCTGCTGTTATGACCAGTGCCAAAAGCGGCTATGGTCTGGATACATTGCTGGAAAGAATTGACGATATGCTTTCACGGCGTATGGCAGACCTTGATCTGCTGCTTCCATACAGCCAGACAGGTCTTATCAATATCATCCGCGAAAACGGCAGGGTTGACAGCGAAGATTACACTGCCGAAGGCATAGCTGTAAAAGGTAAAGTAGATAAGAAATTTTTATATATTTTTACAAGCTATCAGGTAAATCGGTAAAAAAAAATGTGGGTTTTGCCAAACTTTCATTTTTCCCTTTACAAATTGTATCGATATATATATAATGTATTTCGTACAAAAAATTAATTTAAAAAAGAGAATTCCTTTTTAAAATTTAAAATTATTTGAGGAATTCTTATTTTGGGGGAAATAATGGACGCTATCGATAAGAAAATACTTGAACTGCTGCAGCAGAACGGCAGAATGACTGTAAAGGAAATCACACAGACAATCTCACTTACTGCACCGGCTGTTAGCGAGAGAATCAAAAGACTGGAAAAAGATGGCGTGATTGAAGGCTACACAGCTATTGTAAACCCACGCAAAATGGGCAGATCCGTTCACGCTATCATCAATGTTTCTGTTCAGCCTGGCGACACAGAAAAACTGCTGAACCTTGTTAACAATGAACCGATGGTTATTGAATGCCACCATGTTACAGGTGCTTACAGCTATCTGGTAAAAGTTGACGCCACAGAAATCAACGAACTGGAAAAACTGATTATGAAATTCCAGAAAATGGGTGAAACATCCACACAGATTATTCTGTCCACACCTATTGCACGTAAAGCTATTTTATAATTGCTATCATCGAAAATCCTTTCGTTTTTATATTTATAAACTTTAAGAGACATTGAAAAATGTCTCTTTTTGTTTTGTATACAGACAACCACCAGCTATGCTGGTGGAAAATGCTTTAGCTTCAAGCATTGAGCGAAGCGAAATGTCATTCCGAGCATAAGCGAGGAATCTTTGCAATTAAAGAAACATAAAAATAATTGCTCTAC
>JAFULT010000143.1 GCA_017483145.1 Oscillospiraceae bacterium
AGTATATACAAGAGCAGGAAACAGAAGATATGGTTTCAGACCAACTGACTTTCAAGGAATATGAAAACCCATTCGCACACATAACAAAATAGCGACACCAGTTTGCAGGTGGTGTCGCTTAGACGCGCCTTTAGGCGCCGCTGGTATTGTTTACCCTTATAGGGTTGTTATTCATACCCCGTCCTTTCGGGCGGGGTTTGTGATTTTTTTTAGTTTTAACTAAATGGACTCGAAAGGCGGAGATAGAAAACAAGGTGAATCCTTGTTTTCCCGCCGTGGCCCGCAGGGCGAGTCCAACATCAGAATTTTAATCATACTATTATGTTTTAATAGTTGGACGAGAACAGGATGGCGACAATATATGTTTTAATAACGTAAGGGTATAGGTCGCAAAAAACTGCCTGAATGGCAGTTTTTTAACCCGCGGCCCGAGAGGGCGAGTCCACTACGCTCGCAGGACAAGCTCGTGTTTTTGCCTGCGGCAAAACCATTCCTGCAACTACGCTGCCTCCTTGGGGAGCCACTTATAACTAAACCGAAACTTTCACTGATAAACGAAAGCTTCGGGTTTGTTTTTTATTTATCATAATAACTTAAGCCCTGATTGGTTTTATGCCAGCCAGGGCTTTTACATTTGTACTATAATTATTTTGTTCCGAAAATTCTGTCTCCGCAGTCACCAAGACCAGGACAGATATAACCGTTTTCATTAAGCTGTCTGTCAAGATTACCTACAAATATTTTAACATCCGGGTGAGAGGAATGAAGTTTTTCCAGCCCTTCCGGAGCTGCTACAATACAAAGGAAATAGATATCCCTGCCTCCATGCTGTTTGATAAAGTTTATTGCTTCAACAGCAGAACCGCCTGTTGCAAGCATTGGGTCCAGTACAAAAACAGAACGCTGGTCGATTGCAGATGGCAACTTGCAGAAATACTCGTGGGGTTCCAATGTTACTTCATCACGGTACATACCGATATGTCCCACTCTTGATGTAGGTATCAGAGTAAGCAGACCTTCTACCATACCAAGACCGGCTCTCAATATTGGAACAATGGCTGGTTTTTTACCGGCAATAACAGGGCACATGGCTTTTTCAATTGGTGTTTCAACTTCTACATACTCCAGATTAAGGTTTCTGAGTGCTTCATAGCCTATCATTGTGGATATTTCTTCAACAATAGCACGGAATTCATTTGTACCCGTGGCTTTATTGCGTATTATGGACAGCTTGTGTTTGATTAATGGGTGGTCACAGATTGTGATATTTTCTATACCGTTGTACATAAATAAGTCTCCTTCTATTTAATATTCAGATGATTTCTGTTCTTAAATATAATAGAATTATAATTACAATTCTATTTCTATTCTGAATTTATCAATGGGGATATAGTGTTTATTGGAAATAATTATTCTGCCTGCAGAATCTGTTATGTTCTCCTGAACAAGTAAAAAAGAATCTTTTCCGGACAATATATGTTCTTCCGAAGTGAAATTGCCTGCAGCTGAGTGGGTATAAACCCTTTTATAATTATTTGAAGATAAATAGCAATCATTTTCAAGATAGTTTAATAATTGAGATGGATTGTTTAAATCTATCTTTTTTTCTCCAATAATATCAATAGGCAGGATACTTAAAGTATAGGCGATGTACTTATCATCAGTTTTATACCATCTGTCAGCTATAACAACAGCAGGGGTGTATTCCCCCAGAGAATCAATTATTGCATTTGTTGGAGGTTCAATTCTGAAATTGAAGTCTTCACACAGAACATCTTCGGTGCAATAGATGTAAACAGGGTGGGAAACTGCTTGAGAAACTTGTCCTTTAGAAACTCTTTTTTCTTCCGGCATACATACGAAATGGCCAATCCCCTGGGCGTTTCGTGTGAGACCGTCGTCCTGAAGAAGAGTGAGCGCTTTACGCAGTGTCATTCTGCTTACACCCATCTGGCTGGATAAAACAGTTTCGGAAGGGAGCTGACTGCCCGGAGGATAAGTTCCGTCCTGTATCAGATTATATATTTTGTCATATACTTTTAAATGCTTTAACTTTTTCTCCATGGTTACACCTTAAAAACAATTATACAACTATAATACAACTATACAGGTATAAAGTCAATATTATAAACAAATAAAACTCTATATGTGGACTGTTACTAATTAAATATAGGTTTTTCTATATTATTTTGGTGTTTTTACAGATTGAAAAATAGACAAGTCTAATATATAATATAAAATGCATAGTAAACATTATACAAGTCTAAAGGAGGATGCTATGAATTATTCAGGTGAAGCTGGGTTACAGTACCATATTCAGGTAAGACCGGGTGACGTAGGACGTTACGTTATTTTACCGGGTGACCCAAAAAGATGTGAAAAAATCGCAAAATATTTTGACAATGCTGTGCTTATAGCTGACAGCAGGGAATATGTAACATATACAGGCTATCTTGACGGCGAAAAAGTAAGCGTTACATCAACAGGCATTGGCGGTCCTTCTGCTTCAATAGCAATGGAAGAACTTGTTCGGGTCGGTGCAGACACATTCATCCGTGTAGGTACCTGTGGTGGCATTGACATTAATGTTAAAGGCAGTGACATTGTTGTAGCAACAGGTGCTGTGCGTATGGAAGGAACAACCAAAGAATATGCACCGATAGAATTTCCTGCAGTTGCAAACATTGATATTGTAAATGCGCTTATCAGCTCCTGCAAAGAAAAAGGTGTTACATTCCACCCGGGTATTGTACAGTGCAAAGACTCCTTCTATGGCCAGCACTCTCCGGAAAGAATGCCGGTGAGCTATGAACTTACAAATAAATGGGAAGCCTGGAAGCGCCTTGGTGTAAAAGCATCTGAAATGGAATCAGCTGCATTGTTTGTAGTGGCAAGCCATCTCGGTGTACGCTGTGGCTCTACATTCCTTGTTGTTGCCAATCAGGAGCGCGAAGCTGCCGGTCTTGACAATCCTGTTGTACACGATACAGAAATGGCTATTAAAGTTGCAGTGGATGCATTGAGAAAGCTTATTAAAGCAGATAAGGAGTAACACGTGGATTACAGTAATGAATATCTGATTTCTGAAGCAAAAAAAGCCAGAGAACATGCTTACACTCCATACTCCAACTTTATGGTAGGTGCAGCTCTTGTAACAGAAAGCGGCAAAATTTATCACGGCTGCAATATTGAAAATGCGGGCTATACAGCAACAAACTGTGCGGAAAGAACAGCTTTTTTCAGGGCAGTATACGACGGAGAAATAAAATTTTCCAAAATTGCAGTTGTAGGCGCTCCAAAAGGTGTAGAGGCTGACTTGCTTACAGCTCCTTGCGGTGTATGCCGCCAGGTGATGATGGAGTTCTGTGACCCTGAAACTTTTACAATTATAATGCCGGACGGTAAAGGCGGTATTATCGAAATCCTTTTGAAAGACCTTATGCCATTTGGTTTTGGTCCGGATAATCTTAAATAGCAGAAAACTCATCAGTCTGATTAACTTTTTGATGGTGCTGATTGATTTTATTATATAAAAATCAGCTATCTATACTTACATTGCAAACATTTTAATGTTTTAAATATATTATCAGGTGAAATATTGATATCTTATTAATGCAATATTTCGTACTTTATTGAAAAATGTTTATTATGCAACTTTTTAAAAGTGGTATGGTTTTCTAAAAAGAATACAAAATCATACCATATAAACAGAAAGAGCAGTCTTACAAATTTGTAGGACTGCTCTTTTTATATGTGATTCAGCTAAACTTTTATATTATCATTTAAAAGCGTATGGTATATAATTTGTAACGAATCATTGTTTTTTGACTCTATTAATCAGAAGGAGGTGGAAAAGTGCAGGATTTTGATAAAATTTATTCTCAATATTTCAATTATGTATATAAATTTGTTTTGGCACTGTGCCACGACAGTTATATTGCAGAAGAAATAACGCAGGAAACTTTTTTCAAGGCATTGAAGAATATAGATTCCTTTGAAGGCAAGGCAAATATATCAAGCTGGCTTTGTCAGATTGCCAAAAATACTTATTTCAGAAGTGTTAAGACAGATAAACAATATGAAGCTTTGTCTGACACTGCAGATACAGCGGTCTATGGGTTGGAGCAATATATTGAGAATAAAGAGACCGCTTTGGAAATACACAAAGTTTTACACACACTTGTAATGCCATATAAAGAAGTTTTCTGGCTGCGTACCTTTGCTGACCTGTCTTTTTCACAGATAGGTGCACTTTTTGAAAAATCAGACGGTTGGGCAAGGGTTACATATTAC
>JAFULT010000144.1 GCA_017483145.1 Oscillospiraceae bacterium
AAACTGAAAAAAGTATTGATATGTGGGCCGGCAGTGAATTTTTTGCTTTGTATCATATCTGCTCTGTTTCTTAGTTTTGAATTCAGATTAAACTGCTTTATATTTTTATCTGTTAATACAATTATACTTGTTTTCAATCTGCTGCCTGTTTATTATCTTGATGGCGGGCAGCTATTATATCAGATCAGTCCATATTATCAGAAGAATTATACAAAAATCAGTATTGCAGTAATGATTTTTGTTTTTGTAATGGTAATATACTTTACAGGTTTCAGGCTGCCATTGATGCTGTTCGGCAGCTATTTTATTATCAATACATTAAATGATATTTGAAAAACGGCAGTATATATGGTATAATATTTTGAGTGTAATTCCATTCAAGCTGTTATACGGAGGATGCTATGATTGACAACAAGCTGAAATCCATATTGCTGTCTGTTCAGAAACCGGCCAGATATACCGGTGGCGAACCAGGCTGTATTATGAAAAATAAAGATGAAATAGATGTTCGTTTTGCATTTTGTTTCCCGGACACATATGAAATAGGTATGTCTCATCTGGGTATGAAAATTCTTTATGACGAACTTAATAAACAGGACTATATCTGGTGTGAAAGATGCTTTGCACCTTGGGTTGATATGATGGAAAAAATGAAAGAACATAACATTCCGTTGTATACCCTTGAAAGCAAAACACCGCTGCGTGAAATGGATATTGTCGGTTTTACACTGATGTATGAACTGTCATATACAAATGTGCTTGCAATGCTTGACCTTGCAGGTATTCCTTTCTATGCCAAAGACAGAGACGAAAGCTGGCCGCTTATTATTGCAGGTGGTCCGTGTACCTGTAATGCAGAACCTATGGCTGATTTCTTTGATATTATGGCTTTGGGTGAAGGTGAATGGCTGGATGTGGAAATCTGCCGCGTTTACAATGAATGTAAAAAACAGGGTCTTTCCAAACTGGAAACATTGAAAGCACTTTCAAAAATTGAAGGTGTGTATGTTCCGTCTTTCTATGATGTAAAATACAAAGAGGACAAAACAATTGAAAGTGTTACACCGCTTTACGATGCACCTGCAATTGTAAACAAACATATAGTAAAAGATTTTGCAAATCTTCCATTCCCTACAAACACAGTGGTTCCTATGGCCGGTGCAGTACACAACAGAGCAATGGTTGAAGTTCTCCGTGGCTGTATCCGCGGATGCCGTTTCTGTCAGGCCGGTTTTATCTATCGTCCTTTCAGGGAAAGGGACAAAGACCTGCTGAACAAAGGTGCATATGACCTTTGTAAAAATACAGGCTACGAAGAAGTTTCACTTACATCCCTATCAACATCAGACCATTCACAGCTGGAAGATCTGCTGGATGATATGCTGCCATGGACACAGCAGGAAAAAGTAAATATTGCTCTGCCTTCACTGCGTGTAGACAACTTCAGCGAATCACTTATTGAAAAAACAACTAAAATCAGAAAATCCGGTCTGACACTTGCACCGGAAGCAGGCACACAGCGCCTGCGTGATATTATCAATAAAAATGTCACAGAAGAAGAAATCGCCAAAACTGCAAGAATTGCTTTTGAGGGCGGTTACACACATATGAAACTTTACTTTATGATGGGTCTTCCTGGTGAAACAATGGAAGATATCAAAGGTATTGTAGACACTGCACAGAGCATTATTGATCTGTTCTGGTCTATGCCAAACAGACCAAAGGGCAAACCGGAAGTTTCTATCAGTGTGGCAACATTTATTCCAAAACCTTTTACACCATTCCAGTTCTTTGGTCAGAACTCATCTGAGCTTATCAGGGAAAAACAGGCCTACCTGCTGGAATGTGCAAAATCAAACAGAAGAATCAAGGTAAGCTACAATGACCCGGATGAAAGTCTGCTGGAAGCTGTGCTTGCCCGTGGTGACAGAAAACTGGCACCTGCTATTCTTGATGCATATAAAAACGGTGCTAAATTTGACAGCTGGTACGAATGCTATGACAATGCAGCATGGCTGAAAGCCTTTGCCGACAATGACATCCGGACAGAATTCTATGCAAACCGTTTCCGCCCATATGATGAAATCAACCCTTGGGACCACATCAATTATGGCGTAACAAAGAAATTCCTTATAGAAGACTATAAACGCTCACTGGAAGCAATTACATCCAGACCTTGCAACAAACAGTGCTACAGCTGTGGTGCTAACAAACTTTTAGGGAGGGCTTGTTTTGAATACAGTAAGAATTAAATTTAAGAAAACCGGTCTTTCCATTTTCTTTTCACACCTTGACCTGCAGAAAGTAATGCAGAGAGCGCTGAAAATGTCCGGTCTGCCGGTATGGTATTCCAAAGGTTTCAACCCTCACATTTATATGACATTTACTCTGCCGCTTTCCCTTGGTCATGAAAGCCTGTGTGAAAGTTTTGACTTCCGTCTGGAAGAAGAAATGACCGAAGCAGAAATCCTCAAAGCTATGGAAGGTACATTGCCGGATGGCATTATCCTTACAGCAGCCGGTGCGCCGGATTATGATGCATCACAGATTAAATATGCTCTTTATAAAATTACAGTTTTTGGTGAAAAGTCTTTGCTTGAAAACTGTATTATGGATTATAATGCCAGCGAAGAAATTATTGTTACAAAGACCAGCAAGAAAAAAAGCAAAGATATCAATATAAAAGCTGAAATAAGGAATCTGACAGTTGTTGACAGCAGGGAAGACAGTCTTACATTTACAGCACTGTTTCCTGCAGGCACCACCTATAATCTTAATCCATCTCTTCTGCTGGAATATTTTGGCGAAAGATTCGGTATTGATGTAAATGCATCAGATATTCTGAGAGTAAATTTGCTCGATGAAAATCTTGAAATACTGCAGTGATTTTTTGTTAAAAAACACAAAAAAATGCTTGCATTTGTGTTAACATTGTGGTATTATATTTAGGCGTTAGTGACTGTTGAGCCATCAACAGGGTTAATGTATAACATTAAGCGGGTAGTCCTCTGACGATATACAGTGTATCGTGTAAGAATATCTGATAAAAACATGGAGGAAAATTTAAATGGACGCAATCAAATTGATGACAGAAGGCATGCTGAAAGCCGACAAACCAGAAGTAAACATCGGTGATACTGTTAAAGTTCACGTTCGTATCAAAGAAGGCGAAAAAGAAAGAATTCAGATTTTTGAAGGTATCGTTATCGCTAAAAAACACGGCGGTGTTTCCGAAACATTTACAGTAAGAAAAACAGCTTACGGTGTAGGTGTTGAAAGAGTATTCCCAATCAACTCACCATTCGTTGAAAAAGTAGAAATCGTTAGACACGGTCGTGTTCGTCGTGCTAAACTGTTCTACCTTAGAGACAGAGTTGGTAAAGCAGCCAAAGTTAAAGAAAAAATCAAATAAGACATTTAAGAGGACACTTGCTGTCCTCTTTTTGTTTTTAATCTTACGAAAAGAGATTTTTTGAAATATGGAAAAGCTATTTGATTTTTTGGAAAACCTGTGTATTGCAGTATTGTTTCTGACAATTACAGTGCTGTTTGTTTTCAGGATGATAGTTGTAGACGGCAGTTCCATGCTTCCTACATTGGAAGAAAATGAAAAACTGATTGTTTCCAATTTTATGTACAGTCCTGAAAAAGGTGATATTGTTATTACAGACAGTAACAACGGTTTTGACAAGCCTCTTGTAAAGCGCATTATTGCTACAGGTGGCGATACAATCAGAATTGACTATACAACAGGAGATGTGTATGTAAACGGCAGTCTGCTGCAGGAAGATTATATTCTTGAAAAAATCAGACCAATTCCGGCAGATGATATTGATATGACTGTACCTGCAGGCTATGTTTTTCTTATGGGAGACAACAGGAATTCTTCATCTGATTCACGTGTTGAAGAAATAGGTGTAATCAATGAAAAGGACCTGCTGGGTAAAGCTGTTTTAAGGATATCTCCATTATCAAAGATAGGAAAAGTAAAATAAATGAAAGAAAGAAATCAGAATTTTGAACAGAATTTTGAAGAACTGGGATCAGCAAATGTAAACAGTAAAAGCATTCACTGGTTTCCTGGCCATATGATGAAGACACTCCGTCTTATGGAGAAGGAAATCAAAAATGTTGATGTTGTTATTGTTCTGCTGGATGCCAGAATTCCATATTCCAGCCAGAACCCTGAAATTGAAGCCATTATTAAAAACAAACCAAAGGTTTATGTACTCAACAAAGCAGACCTTGCCGATATGAATATCACAAACCAGTGGATAAAATATTTCAAGGACAATGGTATGGGTGCTCTTGCTATCAATTCCAAAACAGGCAAAAGCAGTAAAAATGTTATTTCCCGGGTAGAAAAGGAATTGAAGGAGCTTCTTCAGAAAAGACAGGAAAAGGGCATAGAAGGGGAAAAAATCCGCGCAATGATGGTTGGTATTCCTAATGTTGGCAAATCCACATTTATCAATTCCATTGCCGGCACACAGAGAGCCAAAGCACAGGACCGTCCCGGTGTGACACGTGGCAAACAATGGGTTACAGTAGGCAATCTTGACCTGTTGGATATGCCTGGTGTTCTGTGGCGCAAATTTGAAAATCAGAATATTGCAGCAAATCTTGCCTTTATCGGTTCTATCAAGGACGATATCCTTGATATTGAAACTTTGGCAATGTCTCTTATAGATGCTATCAGAAATATTTATCCGGATATGCTTATGGAAAGATACAAGCTTACAGAAGATGACCTGCAGCTGGACAACTATGATATTCTCTGCAAAATTGCAAGAAAGCGCGGCATGCTGATGTCCGGCGGTGTGGAAAATACAGAAAGAGCTGCAATTATGCTGTGCGATGAATTTCGTTCATCAAAACTGGGCAAAATCAGCCTTGAAAGGCCACAGGATCATGAATAGTTTATACGAATTTGACAATGCTATCAGAAGCGATTTTCCGCTTTTATGCGGTGCTGATGAGGCCGGCAGAGGTCCGCTGTGCGGCCCTGTTTGCTGTGCCGCTGTAGTGCTTAAACCGGATTTTATCTGTGACCAGATAAACGACAGCAAAAAAATCAGCGAAAAGAAAAGGGAAAAGCTGTTTGATATAATTATAGAAAACGCTCTTGCATATTCTGTAGTTATGGTTTCTCCTCAGGAAATTGATGAAATAAATATTCTGCAGGCATCCCTGACTGGTATGAAACGTGCAGTTTTGTCTCTGGGAATAAATCCGGATATTGTGCTGATTGACGGCAATAAAGTGCCTGCTGATATGCCATGTGAGACAAGAAGCGTTGTAAAAGGGGATGCAAACAGTATGTCAATTGCTGCTGCTTCAATCCTTGCCAAGGTTTCTAGAGACAGATTTATGGCACAGCTGGACAAAGAATATCCACAGTATCAGCTGTTGAAGCACAAAGGATATCCGACAAAGCAGCATTATGAGCTTATAGCTGAACACGGTATCCAGGATTTTTACAGAAAAAGTTTCTTTACCAAAAGACCGGAGCTGCTATGGAAAAAAGACTGACAGGCATTTTAGGTGAAAAACTGGTGTGTAAATGGTACACAGACCATAAATACAGGCTTCTTGCAGTAAATTATAAAATCCGCCAGGGTGAAATTGATGTTATAGCCCAAAACAAAAATACAGTTGTTTTTGTGGAAGTAAAAACAAGGAAAAGTGATAGATTTTCTTCTGCAAAGGAAGCTGTGACATTTGCAAAACAGCAGCGTATAAAAGCGGCTGCCAGCCGGTTTCTTGCCGCCAACAATATGGAAGATATGTTTGTCCGCTTTGATGTGGCAGAAGTTTATCACCCGGAAAATAATCCTGTAATTAATATAATAGAAAATGCATTTGAATAAAAAAACACCGCAGATTATAGTTTTCTGCGGTGTTTTTGCTTAGTTGCGCAATAGTTGGTAGACGCAACCTGCTATCTGTATTAAAATTTAACAAAAAAGGAGAAAAAGATATGTTGTTTGCTGTAAATACAATAGTTTTAATATTATTCGTTCTGATTCCTGTCATTTATTTTTTTATACTTATAATCAAGGCTTTGAAAAAATATATAAAATCAGCTGATATCAGAAATGAAAAAAATATTATAAAAAAGTCACTTGGAGATACCATCAAGGATTACAGAGTAACCAATAAAATGACCCAGGAATTTGTAGCCGAAAGAATCGGTGTCAGCAGGCAGGCTGTGTCAAAATGGGAGATGGGCATATCAGACCCAAGTACATCAAATCTTTTTGCATTGGCTGATTTATTTGGTATTCCGGCTGAAGAGTTGCTGAAAAATGTTCAGAAATAGAATAATAATTTCATATAAAAAGAAGAACAAGGCATATATTATACCTTGTTCTGTTTATTATTTATAAATTATCTGCTAATTCACATAAAAGATTATAATAATCCAATTGCATATTATATTTTGATTTGAAATCATTAAGAACATCTAAAAAATACAAATTGTACTCTTGAGAATCTGTTATAGTTTTATATCCCATAAAAGATAAGATTTCATTGAAAATGCTGATACCAATTTCTTTTTTATCGGATAGATATTTTATGAGACTGCGATGAAAAAGACGCGATACACGATAATTTTCATCATCAGATAAAGCCAATATCTTACATATTTCAGTATCTCTTGTATAATTAATAATTTTTATGTTTTCCTTATGAAAATAATTTGTATATGATACTCCTGTTTCTTTTATAATTTCCAAATCTACAGCGACACCATTTTTGTAAATTACAATTAATATGCCGTTTGGGTTGGTTGTATATGAAATATATATTGGTTCACCATAACCGTATATTAATTTTCTTATTATACTATGTTCAGATAAAACGCTGATATCCACATCAGAATATGGCGATGCATTATCGCATAAATAAGAGCCGCCTAACCATATATGAACTTTATTATTAATTGCAAATTCGGAAATATAATTTATGTATTGAGACTGATAGTTATTCATAATTAATCCAATCACTTATAGAGCAAAAATTCTTCCGGGATAACCTTATATACCACATTTTCAACGTATTCATATGAAAATCTGGAATCGATGGCTTTCACACCATGTTTTGAAGCCATTTCCGGAGTATAATCAGCAAGTAAATAGTTTCTGATATTGGTATAGTTGGCATCATAGTGGTTTATTGTAGGCACAAAATATGGCTGTTCAACTGTGACTGTTGCATTGTCATTTTCATCATAGCTTTTAACTATATTGAACTGGAAAAGACCGCCGATCATATTATTTGCCTGTGACTGACCGGAAATAAAGTTGCCCAGAGAGTAGCATATAAGAGTTTTATTGTCATTTACATCGTTTGTGTGCCATTCCACGGTCTGTATCACATGTGGATGTGTACCGATGATAACATCAACCCCCATTATGTTCAGCTGTTCTGCTACATATCTCTGATAATCATTGATATCATTTGTATCTTCATAACCCCAATGACAGGAAACAATAACAATATCTGAATTGGCTTTTGCAATTTCAACCTGTCTTTTTATTGTTTCCATATCATCACATTTAATAATATACGGAGATGTGTCATCATAGATAGAAAGACCATTAGTGCCGTATGTGTAGGCGAGAAAAGCCATTTTTATATTATTTCTTGTAAGATATTTAATATCTGTACTGTCATCACCTGTGTAGAAACCGACATTTACAACATCTTTGCTGTTCCAGTATTCAAGGCTGGATTTGATACCGGCCACACCTTTGTCATATGAATGGTTGTTGGATGTGCCTACCACATCAAAACCCATTTCCAGCACTTTATCTCCCAAAGCCAGAGGTGTAGAAAACTGTGGATAATGAGAAGGAGGATATGCATTGTTTACCAGAGTTTCCTGATTGATAAACCGTACATCAAAATCATCAAAATAGTCTTCTGTATTGGCATAGGCGTAGTCAAAATCATAGCCGCCATCAGTACTGCGGTTTGCTGCCTGCAGATAAATTGCAGCGTGTATCAGATTGTCCCCTGCGGCAACAAAGCTGACTGTATCAGCAGGGCGGGGAGTAGGGGAAGGTGATGGTGAAGGGGACGGATCCGGTATGTTTTCAGTACCACAGCCGGATATATTAAATGCAATTACAGCAGTTATTATCAGTGCAGATAATTTATGGATAAACTTTTTCATATATTTTACCTCTGTTCAGATAGCTATCTGTATTTTACAATAAATTCATATAATATAAAAGCTTGAAAAAAAGTATGGTTTATAATATAATTAATTAGTTGTAATTGAACTGTTTAATATTAAATAGAGGTTATATAAATGAGCAAAGATTTAATGAGTAAAAGCGATTATTTCTTTCATCTTCCACAGGAGCAGATAGCACAGACACCTGCAATTCCACGTGACAGCTGTAAAATGCTGTGTGTAGACAAGAATAAAGCTTTTGATTATAAAGATAAAGTTTTCAGCGATATATATGATATGCTGAATCCGGGTGACGTTCTTGTGCTGAACAATTCCAAAGTTCTGCCTGCCCGCCTTTACGGCGCAAAAACAACAGGTGCTGCCTGTGAATTCCTTATGCTGAAACAGAAAGAAATGGATGTATGGGAATGTATGGCAAAACCGGGCAAAAGACTGCAGCCGGGCCATGTGGTTGTTTTTGGCCAGGGAGTACTCAAAGGTGAAATCCTGGAATCCCTGGACAACGGCAATAAACTGGTTAAATTCACATATGACACACAGACACTTTTTGAAGCCCTTGATATTGTAGGCAAACTTCCGCTGCCACATTATATTACTGAAGAATTGAAAGACGGCAGCCTGTATCAGACTGAATATGCCAAAATTTTAGGTTCTTCTGCTGCACCAACAGCCGGTCTTCATTTCACAAAGGAACTGATGGGCAGACTTGTTGAAAAGGGTGTTATCATCAAATATATCACTCTGCATGTAGGTATTGGCACCTTCAGACCTGTAAAAACAGAAAGTATTCTGGAGCACGAGATGCACAGTGAATGGTTTGAAATTCCGGAAGATACTGCTGAAGCAGTAATGAAAGCAAAAGAAGAGGGCAGAAGGGTAATTTCTGTTGGTACTACAAGTACAAGAACACTTGAATCCTGTTGGAAAGAATATGGCTGTATCAAAGCCTGCAGTATGGATACAAATATTTTTATCTATCCTGGCTTTGAATTTGGCGTAATCGATGGACTTATTACAAACTTCCATCTGCCTGAAAGCACACTGATTATGCTGGTTAGTGCTTTTGCAGGATATGAAAATACAATGAAAGCATATGAACACGCTGTAAACGAAAAATACCGTTTCTACAGCTTTGGCGATGCAATGTTTATTTACTAAAGGAGTCTTATGTATAAATTAATTAAAAATATAGGTACTGCAAGACGCGGTGAATTCACAACGGTTCACGGTACAGTGCAGACACCTGCATTTATGAATGTTGCTACAGCAGGTGCCATAAAAGGTGCTCTGTCAGCACAGGACCTGGAAGATATCCGCTGTCAGGTTATGCTCAGCAATACATACCATCTGCATCTCCGTCCAACAGACAAAGTGGTAAAACAGATGGGTGGCCTGCACAAATTCACAACCTGGAAAAAACCTATTCTTACAGACAGTGGCGGTTTTCAGGTTTTCTCACTGGCAAAGCTGAGAAAAATCAAAGAAGAAGGTGTAACATTTGCATCTCATATTGACGGCCACAGAATTTTTATGGGTCCTGAAGAAAGTATGCAGATCCAGTCAAATCTGGGGTCTACAATTGCAATGGCATTTGATGAATGTATTGAAAACCCTGCTGAATACAGCTATACAAAACAGTCAATAGACAGAACTGTGCGCTGGCTGGAAAGATGTAAAACAGAAATGAACCGACTTAACAGCCTTGATGATACAATCAACAAAAATCAGATGCTGTTTGGTATCAACCAGGGCAGCTGTTATGATGACCTGCGTGTTGACCATATGAAACGCATCAAAGAACTGGATCTTGACGGTTATGCAATCGGCGGTCTGGCTGTTGGCGAAACAAAAGAAGAAATGTATCATGTTATTTCTGTTGTTGAAGAACATATGCCAAAAGATAAAATCCGTTATCTGATGGGTGTTGGTACACCGGGCAATATTCTTGAAGCCGTTCACCGTGGTGTTGACCTGTTTGACTGTGTAATGCCTTCACGCAATGCACGACACGGCCATCTTAATACCTGGAACGGTATTATCAATATTAAAAATGCAAAATACCGGACAGATGATTCTCCGCTGGACCCTGAATGTGACTGTCCTGTATGCCGCACATACTCAAAGGCATATCTGCGCCATCTTTTCAAGGCGGAAGAAATGCTGGGTATGCGTCTGTGTGTAATGCACAATCTGTATTTCTACAATAATCTTATGGAAAAAATCAGAGATGCTATGGACAATGACACATTTGAAGAATTCTATAACAAATATGTGGATTTGCTGGATAAACGCATTTAAATATTGCAAAATAAATTGTTTTATGATATATTATAATTTAGTTTATTAGGAGGTAAAAAACCCATGTACTTTTTGTTAGAAACAGTTGCAACTGAATCTCTTTTTACAGTTCTGATGCAGAACACAATGCCATTTGTTGTTGTTCTTGCTGTAATGTACTTCATGCTTATCTCTCCACAGAAAAAGAGAGAAAAGAAAATGCAGGACCTGCGTAACAGCCTTGAAATCGGCGACGGCGTAGTTACAGCTGGCGGTATTGTTGGCAGAGTTATCAGCATCAAAGAAGATACACTTGTTATTGAATCAGCTTCTTCAAAAATCCGTCTCAAGAGATGGGCAGTTTCTGATGTTGAAAAACTTGATGCTTAATTAATTTTCAGTAATAAAATTACACCCCTGTGAATAGGATTTACTATTCAATGGGGGTGTTTTTTTGTTACATAATTATTTGATTTCTGCAAAACCCTGGCAACAATTGTTTGTGAAACTGCTTATATATTTTATTTCTGCAGTTGCAGTTCTGGGCTTTCTGCTGTGTATAGCAGCATTTATTATCATAAGGATTGATACACCGGAATATGTGCTGATACCACTTACAACAGTTTTGCTTACATTGTCATCTTTTCTGAACAGCTTTCTGGCAGGGAAAACATTAAAAGAAAACGGTCGGTATATCGGTGCTGCAACAGGCACAGTTTTTACGGCAATAATTGTCTGTGTTTCTGTTTATTACAATACATTCAGCATTACCAATTTATTACTGACCAAAGTTGCTGCAGTAATGTTTGCAGGTATTTTGGGCGGTATATTGGGTGTAAACAGTTGATATTACAGAAAGTTTCAAATTATGGTTTATAAAAATAAAGATCTGAAAAAAATAAAATATAATTACAAAAAAATTATTTTTTCGGTTTTACTGATAATTTATCTTATTGGTTTATGTACAGGCTGCTGTTTTGCCCTTAAAAACGCCGATAATTTCAGTTTTGTGCAAAAGGTAACCTTTACCGAAAAAATGATAAAAAGCGGAAATAACAGCATATTCAGCCTTTGCAGAGATATTTTACTGATAACAGCAGTAATTGTTCTTAAATATTCCGGAATACTTAAAGGATTGTGTGCAGTTGTTCCGTTTATAATGTCTGTGCAGAATTCCAGTCTGTACACAGTCCGGCTATGTTCTGAAAAAACAGGTTTTTTCAGTCTTCTGTTCAATGTGATACTGAAGGATACAGCCGTTTCATTTCTGATACTGATATACTGTTATATCACTGTAAATGATATAATTTCCGGTAGGGGAACACCTAAAAATGACCTGAAAAAACGGATTATATATATTACAGGTATAATACTTATTTATATAATTGATTTTGCTATAAAAGGTTTTATTCTTCCTCTGCAGTAGAAATATCTTCTGCTTTCTTTTTAGGTTTTTTAAAAGAGGAGAGAGGGGAAGACTTGGCTGCTTTCATCAGGGCTTCATCAGAAAGATGGGTGTATATTTCTGTTGTTGAAACATGCTCGTGGCCAAGTATTTCTTTCAGGGCCAGCATATCGGCACCACCGGAGCGATGCATAAGTGTGGCTGCAGTGTGGCGCAGTTTATGAGTTGAGAAACCCTGTCCGTCCAGACCTGCCAGTTTAAGGCAGTTTTCTATTATTTTCTGAACACCCCTTGCAGACAATCTTGTTTTAAGTTTTTTGGAAATAAATAATGCAGGTTCAGAGGCAGGGGAAACAATGGCATTTCTTTCTTTAAGATAATCTTCTATGGCATTGAGACATCCTCTGTTAAGATAAACGGTGCGTTCTTTATTTCCTTTGCCGATAATTCTTAAAGTATCTCCGCGGATATCTTTTATATCAATACCCACAAGTTCTGACAGACGCATACCGCAATTGAGAAAAAGCATCACAATGCAGTAATCTCGGCTTGTAAATGATGTTTCTATACTGCTAAGCAATTCAATGCACTGTTCCAATGAAAGGTATTTTGGCAGTCTTTTTTTGTTCTGAGGAAGTTCAATGTTGTCACACGGATTATTATCAAGCTGATGTGTTTTCTTGGTCATATATTTAAAGAAACCACGAAGACTGGATAATTTTCTTGCACGTGATGCAGCAGAATTTCCGCGTTTATTCATTGTAAAATAAAGAAAGTCAAGCACATCACTTTGTGAAATAGTTGACAAAGCGTCAAGGTCAAAATTAACAATAGAAATATCATTGATAGTATCATTATCAATAGAATTATTTCTTTTCTGAATAATAAAACGAAAGAACAGATTAAGGTCTATAAAATAAGCTTCGACTGTGCGTACAGACAAACCTTTGATAGTTTGCATATAATATAGAAATTCACGCAGAAACCGTGGACAGTCTGAATAGTCAGAATAAATTACCGGTGTTGAATTAGCCATAAATAAAACTCCTGAAAATAATTATATAATATAAATAAATTGCAATAAATATATTAGAAAATATGATATATTAAAAAACATATTCAAAGTATATAAAAAGCATTAAAAGTTATAAAAACACTGTTTTTACTTCCCTTTAGTTCGCTAAATTTTTATTTAGCGAACTTATTTGTTTTTTCTCCTGGTGTATAAATTTAGAAATTTATAGTTAAGGAGGTTCCCCCCATGGAAGTAAAAATCTTGGGATATCGTCGGTATGATTTTGTCGACAAAGAAACAAATAATAGAGTCCAGGGCGTATCTGTGTATATTGCTTATTATGACCCTGATGTAACAGGCCGCTTCTGCTCCAAAGTATCAATTACAAATCCAGAACTCTGGAAAGCCTTGGTTAATCTTGTAGGTGGAAAAGCTATCGACCTGGTAGATTATGAATGCATTTTCCATTACAATAACCGCGGTAAATTTGTTGGAGCAAGTGCTAAGTAGTTTTTTGCATAATAATAAGTATATATAATACTTGACTATATAACACAACTTACTCAAGGTAGGTAAAATTATATGGTTCATCTTACTCTTAGCGCAGCTCCTGCACAGTCAGAGTCTGGAGTCAGGTATGTACTTAATATTACGCCTACAAGAAATTCCGCTAAAAAGATAAATACTGAACATCAGGAATATGATGAAAAACTACAGGCTTCCCTCTCCCGTTCCCGTAAAATGCTCTTAGATTTAGCAGTATGCAATGATTGGGATTATTGGTGTACATTTACCTTTTCTCCGGAAAATGTCGATAGATACGATTTTCGGGCGTGTAGGAAGTATTTGACGAAGTTTTTTAATAATTATCGCAATAGGGTTTCTCCTGGTTTCAGGTATTTGATGGTTCCTGAACGTCATGAAGATAAAGCTATACATTTTCATGGATTTTTGAAATGTGTAACCGATTTGTATATTCCTGAGACAATTCTTAAGCGCCAGGATGATACAAGTCTTATTGAGGTTCCTAATACACCTCAGTATTTACGTTGGAAGTCATACGATAAAATAGGGATTATTAATCTGTCTCCTGTTCGTAATCATTTTGCTGCTGCTAATTATATGGGTAAGTACATAACTAAAGATTTGGTTGGTGGTGCTGATTTTCCAAAGGGTTCCCAGTTGATTTTGCATTCTCAGGGGTTACGTAAGCCCATTATTTTGTATAACCAGGATGTATTGTCTGCAGCTGATTGGAGCTTCGGTTTCGATTTCAGTGAGTTGTCTTCCCTGTCTGCGCAGCGCAAGGAATTTGAGTATTGTACAAGTTTTTATATTGAGTCACAATCTGATATTGAAAAAATTGAAAAATTTTTAAATTTGTAATTCTTGGAGTAGTAGTGAGGATTAAAAATGATTGTTAATATTTATTTTTGTAGGTCTTTGAATAGACCTAATTTAAAATTTGATAAAGTGTCAAAGTTTACTTTGACTGATACTCATGTATTTATTCATACATTTTATGGTTCAGTTATTCCGATTGAAAAAAGATTAATTCGTTACGTTAATGTAAAATGTGATGATGGATTTAGTTATAAAATTCAGTTTTGATATAATTTTCATAGTGGGCCAGGAGGTTTATTATGAAAAAGTATGAAATTTTATGTTGTGGTGTTACTGTACAAGCATGTGACACCCTTGTTGAAAGCATAGTTCATTTTAAAAATTATGTAAAAAGATTTGGTATTGATAATGTTGATATACTCAGTCGTGAGGACAACATTCAAACGATACGTATTATTATTTCTAAGGAGGATTAGTGATGGATGCTACTGTTGTAACTGCTTCTGATTGGGCAAGTGTTATTACTGCTATGACTAGTCAGATATCTGTTTCAACTGTTGTTGCGGTTCTTGCTACACTTGTGACAGCCGGTATTGGTCTTGTATTTATGTGGTGGGGTGTCCGTAAAGCCGTTGGCAGTCTGATGAAGGCTTTCCGCTCTGGCCGAATCTCTATTTAAGCGGATTAAAGAGGGGCTTGTCCCCTCTTTTGTTTTGAGGTGATAAATTGAAAAAAGATACAATTAAAGCATTGAAAGGACATTTAGAGTGGCCTGATTTGTTTCGCAGCATAAAATATAAAATTGAGTTTGATAAGCTGCACCCTGATTGGTTTGTTCCTGACGGTATTATTGTTTTTACTGGTTCACAGGGCACCGGCAAGACTCTTTCGGCTGTCAGATATGTTATTGATCTTATGGATGAATATCCTAAAGCTCTGCTTTGTACAAACGTTCAGATCAACAAGTTTCAAGATCGTCAGATTTGGTTTGATTCTGTTGCAAAATTTAAAGAGGTTGATAATGGTGAGTATGGTGTAATCTATTTGATTGATGAGATACAGTTACTTTTTATTAGTTTGGAAAGTAAAAATCTTGATTTAAATTTGTTCACTACTATTTGCCAGCAAAGAAAGAAACGCAAACATATTGTAGGAACTTCACAGGTTTTTAACCGAATTTCTAAAGGTTTTAGAGAACAATTCAAGTATGCTGTTATGTGTACTAATGTTTTTGGTGTGCTGCAGTATAACAAAATCGTTAAGGGTGAAGATGTAACTGTTGATGATTCCGGTAACGTTGTTACTGATAAAGTTCATCGTGCTTGGTGGTTTCATTCCCCTGCCCTTTATGAGTTGTATGATACTACTGCCACTATAGATAGAACTGACTTTAATTATGAATGGAGTTGATTTTTATGTATGAATCTATTTTTCAAATCGCATTTGAAACTTATAGTCAAGCAATTCCTTGGGCGCTTACTTTTGGCTTTATGGGTTATCTTGCAAAGACGTTTTTAAATATGGCTTTTGGAAGAAGGTGGAAACTTTGATTTTTGTGCATAATAACGAAAATAAGTCTTTCCGGAAAGACATCAGATGTCCCATCTGGGGCTTGATCCGTTATGCTGCGTCGCTTTTTTTCTTCTTCTCTTTGTGCATTTTGCCAGTTTCGGCAGCTGAAGAAGATATTACAGAGGAGGTTGATTCAGATGTTCAGACTGTTGAAGAAGTCAGTCAGGTTATTGAATACAATATTCAGTTTGATGAGCCAATTACTACGATTCAAGTAGATCCTGTTGATTATTATAATGAGCAGAATCCTGTTTCCTATGTAACTGGATCAGCTTATCAAGGTTCTTTTAATAGTACTGCATTAAATTATTTTACAGGAGTTATGTTAAATAATGTTGGTAAAAATTATGTCGCATTTCGTGGAAGTCAGTACATCTATTATCTATTTTATGGGGATGATATTCTTTATAACGGTCAGCGTTTTACCGGTTCTGGATTGGATTTCATTTCCTATAATTCACAAAATGGTACCTTTGATAGAGGTACTGATGACTTGTCTATTTCTGATAATAATGCTGTTGTGTATAGTAACATTGATGATAAGTTTGCTAATATAGTGGAGGTGAAAACTGTTGAAGAAACACGCAGTCAGAGCATTGTTTGTGCTTCTATTTTCATTTTGCTTTCTATCCTTTGGTTCTTTAAACGCTAGTGCTGCTAACGTTTTAATCGGTGATGGAGCTGATGGTTCTATTTCTTTTGATAAAACTAGTAGTGCTTTAGGTTATGGGAATAATAGGGCTACCATTACTAAAGATGGGTATTTATCTATTAGTGGTGCAACTTCTATTGCATATAGTAAAAATTCGGGTAGTTGTAATGTCATTTCTTCATCTAAAATTGATTTTACTGATATAAGTAGTATGTCGCTTTCCTATGAAGTTATTTCTTCTAATTTCGTTGTTAGTGATATATGGTTTGGTTTTGGTCTTTGTGCTAATAATACCGATTTTAATCCCGTTTCTTATGTTGCTGCAAATGCTTGTTTTCCTTTTTATTCTTATGGTGGTTATGGACAGGGTTTGCAATCTCCTATTGTTGTTGATACTACAGATGTTACAGGTGAATATTTTATAGAGTTTGGTTTTATTCTTCCATATATTAATAATAGTACTGTTACCACTATTAAATTTTATGATTTAATTCTTTATGATTTAGATGGTGATGTTGTTGGTATTATTGATGTTATAGATGCAATTAAGCAGCAATATGCTATGGAAGATGGTGAAGACTTCGGAATTAATGATGTTGTTACGCAGCATAATGATAAAATGGGTGTTTTATCTTTTGGTTCTGATGTTATGATTCAGTTCTTAGATCTTTTTCAGAACACAAATCCACCTCCAGCACAGTTAACCCTTCCGGCTTTTTCTATGAAAATTCAAGATCAGACTTATAATGTTTGGGATGATCAGACTTTTAATTTTAGTGAGTTGGAAACGTGGATACCAGATTTTATTTATATTATCAGGATTATGCTTCCTGCTTTCGTATGGTTAATGGTTCTTCGATACTGTATTTTAGTTTTTGAAAGGAATTTTTTGAGTAAATGATTATAGATTTAATTAAGAAAATTTTATCTTTCGTCACTGATACTATTTTTTCGGTTATTGATCTTCCAGTTGTGCCTGATGGGCTTGTTAGTGCTGTTAATATGGTTTTGGGGTATATGCAGCAAGGGATGGGTATTATAAATTTTTTCTGTCCTCTTTCGGCTATTTCCCCGGCTATAGATCTTTTCATCGCAGTGTGGACTGTAGAGCATAGCTACCGTTTAGTGATGTGGGTTTTGCAGAAGATTCCAATGCTTAATATTCAATAAAGCAAAAAGGGCGGAGGGTTGCGCTCGGGGCGCACCCTCGCCCTTTGCTTTATCGTGTAAATATAAGTGTAACAAAGCTCCCTTTTTTCTTATTTTTATGTCGTTGGCTTGACTGCTTCGGGGGTAGCCCGTAGGGTGCCGGAGCCCAACGACAAAAGGCAGCTTATTCAGCTGCCTTTTTTAAATCTGCTTTTATCAATTCAATCAAGTGCTGCGCAAGAGTTCTGTGCTCCTGTTCCGCTCTTTCTTTTATTTGCCGGTGCAGCTCCGGTTCTAATCTAAGAGTAAAAGCTATTCTCTGTTTCATCTTGACGTCTCCTTATTTTTAGTGGTATTATGTAAGTGTCAGCCA
>JAFULT010000145.1 GCA_017483145.1 Oscillospiraceae bacterium
ATCACTTTTGCCTGCTCGCCTGCAGCCCTTCTGACACCCATAGCATCATAAATAACCACTGCAGCAAGTGCAAATGCAATTGCAAATTCTGCAGACTCAGGTCCACACTGATTAGCGGTAGAGACCGCAAGTGCACATACAAAAGCAGAGTGGGCGCTTGGCATACCGCCAGCACCTACAAGTCTTTCTGCCTCAAATTTTTTTGTCAGCAAAAGATTTATAAAAGTTTTGATAATCTGTGCAGCTGCCCAGGATAAAGCTGAAACAACAAGCACATGATTATTTAATAATTTCTGAACAAATTCTCCCATAAACAACCTATTTTCTTCTGTTAAGTAAGTAAGCTGTATACTGAATAAGTGAATCGGATTTTTCTCCGAATGCATTTACAATAGCATTGTTAGCCTGTTCTGTCATATCATTTGCTATTTTTTTGGACTGTTCTAGGCCATAAAGTGTAACAAATGTGGATTTATTGTTTTCCGCATCACTGCCTACAGGTTTACCCAGCTGAGCTTCATCCCCTTCAACATCCAGAATATCGTCCACAATCTGGAATACAAGGCCTATATTGTCAAAAAACAGTGTCAGAGCATCTTTCTGCTGTTCTGTAAGATGGCTGTCGAGACAGCCCAGAGTCCCGCAAAGAGAAATCATTCTGCCTGTTTTATGACGGTGGATACGGTTAAGTATTTCTTTGTCAGCCGGTTTTTCTTCATATTCAAGGTCAAGCTCCTGGCCGTATATCATACCCATAGGACCCATGGCTCTTGTAATGGCTTTCATTGCGGCAATTCTTGCATTATCGGAAATGTTTTTGTCATTTGCGATAGTTTCAAGACCAATACCAATAAGTGCGTCGCCGGCCAGTAATGCAGTAGCTTCACCAAAAGCCTTGTGACAGGATGGTTTGCCACGTCGCATATCGTCGTTGTCCATACATGGAAGATCATCATGGATAAGTGAATAACAGTGAATCATTTCAACTGCACTGGCAAGACGCAGATATTTTCTCCAGTCTTTGCCACACATCTCTGCTGTCATAAAAAGAAGGACAGCCCTGATTCTTTTTCCTGCATTGAGCAATGAATATCTTACGGCAGAAGTTACTGAAGATTCTGCATAAAAAAACTCATCACAACAGGCTGAAAGTTCTTTTTCTATTGCATCTATATAAACTTTTGTATCCATCATTCCACCTCAAGTTTATTGCCATCTATATCATTTATTTTAATCTGTGCCTGCTCCAGTTTTGCATTACAGAACTTAAGAAGTTTGACACCTTCGGCATATAATTTTAAAGATTCATCCAATGTAACATTGTTTTCAGCCAGAATATCAGATATTTCTTCCAGTCTGGCCATAGCATTTTCAAATGTCTGCTTCATAAATATTTATGCCTTTCTCTGTTTGATTTTCTTCACTTCACATTCGATTTCCTGGCGAAAAGTCACTATTTTAGCGGTTTCACCAACTGTAAAGTCAGCATCCTTTACAAGCGAATTGTTTTTATAAATGAGTCCATAACCTTTTTTAAGGGTATTTACAGGGCTCTGATTTTCCAGAATTTCTGTTCTTGCTGCAACAGTCCGGGCAAGCCCTGTTATTTTATTGTCTACAGCTTTTTTTATAATTTTTTCTGTATTTTCAAAAGTGTCTTTATATGCTCTTATATTATTTTTAAATGTAGAAAAACCTTCAGATTTTTCAAGTAAATTCAATCTGTTTTTATATGAGCTGATTATGTTTTCTGTCTGTCTTCTGACCGTTCTTTCATATCCGGCAAGCTGCATATTTACAGAATAAATATCCGGCAGGGCAAGTTCTGCCGCAGCAGTAGGAGTAGCAGCTCTTACATCACATACAAAGTCCAGTATTGAATAATCCACCTCATGGCCGATGGCGCTTATAGTAGGTTTTTTACAGGCAAATGCTGTGCGGGCTATTGACTCGCTGTTGAACACCCATAAATCTTCTTTGCTGCCACCACCGCGGGCGATGATAATCAGTTCAACATCTTCAATCGCATCAAGTTGTTTTATAGCATTTATAATTGTAGGTTCCGCCTCCTGCCCCTGAACCATACAAGGAGCAAGTATTATTTCCACACACGGAAATCTGCGCTGTGCCGTACTTATAATATCGTGTATTGCAGCGCCTTTTGCAGAAGTTGCCACACCGATTTTAAAAGGATACCGTGGCAAGGCTTTTTTATATTCTGTTCTGAACAGCCCTTCTTTTTCCAGCTTTTCCCTGATTCTTTCAAAAGCAAGCTGATATGCACCGGAACCGCTAGGAAACATATTTGTTACATACAGCTGATACGCACCGTCTCTTTCATAAAGGGAAACTTTACCCCTTACAATTACCTTCATACCATTATCCGGTACAAAACCAAGACTGCGCACATAGCTGGAAAACATCACACATTTTATAGATGATTTCTCATCTTTCAAAGTGAAATAGCAGTGACCGGAAGGATATCTTTTATAATTAGACAGTTCTCCTTCCACAGCTATTCCAAACAGGTTTGAATCATTTTCCAGCAATGATTTTACATATAAGTTCAAAGAGGTAACTGTTAATATATCAGCCATTTTTAACCTTCCTGTATGCATTCACTGCCACACCAATGGCATTGTCACTTGAAAATTCCGGTTTTACAAACATAGCATCCGGCAGTTTTTCTGTAACTATTTTTTTGATTACAGTAGAACTCATCACCCCGCCGGCAAGCACCAATGGCAGATTACCGTATTCCAGCCTTGCATTTTCTATCATTTTAACAATTGTATCTGCAACAAATGTAAGGCAGTATTTACATACATACTCTTTTGAATATCCCTGTGCCAGCAATTTGTCACATTGGTTTTCAAGGCCCGAAAGATTACAGTTACAGCCTTTTACACTGATTTTGGTGCGTATTTTTTCATCACACTGTTCGGCGAGTTGTGAAACATATACACCTGCCGGAAAAGGAAAACCCAGTTTTAC